>CAZBFW010000025.1:0-15283 GCA_964491135.1 uncultured Phycisphaeraceae bacterium
CGTGCAGGAAAGCACTGAAGAAGATGACGCGCGTCTCGGGACGCAGCGAGGCAATCTCGCGGGCCGCGTCGAAGCAGATCATCCCCGGCATGTCAATGTCCATCACGACGATGTCCGGGTTGTGGTCAAGTGTCATACGAATGGCTTCACCGGCATCGCCGGCCCCGCCCACCACTTCCAGCCCCGGCTCTCGTTTCAGTCGCTCGGAAAGGGCGCCGCGTACGAGAGCGTGATCGTCCACGATCAACACTCGGATGTTGCCGTTCATATCCGCTCTCCCACCTGGTCCCTCGATTCGGCCAGAACACGACAGATCAGTGATGCCAGGTCCGCCATCTGAAACGGTTTGCGCAACACATGCACATCCTGCTGTGGCGGAGACTCCACGCCCAATTCGGTGCTGCCCGTCGTGACCACTACGGGGATCCGGATCCCGGCCTCCCGCAACTCGCGCAGGCACGCCTCTCCACTCATGCGCGGGAGGTCCAGATCCAGCGCGATCAGCCGGATCGGGTCCGGGCTCTCGAACAAGCGCTGCATCGCCTCCGCCCCGTCCCGGGCCTGCAGGACATCGTACCCGCGCGACCGCAGAGACGACGTGACGATCGCCCGAACGTGATCGTCGTCCTCAACGACCAGCAGCGTCTCTCCCCGGCCCGCGACGACCTCCCGCGGCTCCTCCCTCTTGACCCTGTCCGGCCCCGGTTCGCAACAGGGCAGCTCAATCCGCACACATGTCCCCCGGCCGACCGCCGAGTCAACCTCCACGGTACCTCCACAGTCGGTCACCACCCCGTGCGCCACCGCCAACCCCAGACCCGACCCCTGGCCGCGCGGCTTCGTGGTGAAGAAGGGTTCAAAAACGCGGGCCTGGACATCCGGCGACATACCCGTCCCGGAGTCCTCCACAGTCAGAATCGCGGCGCCATGCCCGTCCGCCTCGGCGATTGAACGTCCGCTTCCTCTCCCTCCGCACTCACGACGCAGCGCGATCCGCAACCGTCCGCCCTCCGGCATGGCATCCCGGGCGTTGAGAGCCAGGTTCATCAGCACCTGCTGCAATTGCATGGGATCCCCCCGAACCCAGATGTCTCCTTCGGATCGGTAGTCCTCCACGATGTCCACGGAAGCCGGCAATACGTGCCGCAGCAGGCGCATCGCCTCCGTAAGCACGTGCACCAGGTTCAGCGGCTGCTTGTGCGATCCATGCCTGCGGCTGAACGTCAGGAGTGAGCGCGTGACCCCCGTCGCCTGGCTGGCGGCCTGCTCCACCATCCGTAGCGGCTCTACCGCCTCGTGGTCCTCGGGAAGCGAAGCCCGGGCCAACTCCGTATACCCGTAAATGGCCGTCAGCAGGTTGTTGAAATCGTGGGCGATCCCGCTGGCCAGGGTCCCAACCGCCTCCATCTTCTGCGACTGCAGAAGCCGTAACTCCAGCTGCCGGCGGTCGGTGATATCCAGCAGGATCCCCTGCAGATGGGTGATCCGTCCCGCGCCGTCGCGGCGAAGCCGCGTGCGATCGTCCACCCACCGCACCTCTCCCGACCGCGTCAGTACACGATAGATTTCCGCCGTCTCGTCCCGGCCCTGCTGCTCGGCCCGCGTCTGTTCCTCCACCACCCGCCACCGGTCGTCCGGGTGAATCAGGTCGAGGTACCGAACACGTTGTGAGTAGAAATCCTCCGGCTCATACCCGAACCGTCGGACGCTCTCCGTCACAAACTCCACCGGCCGACCGCCCGCGTTCCGCCACAGGAATGCCACCGCCGGGCTATCCCGGATGATCGGTGCGACCGGGCCCGCCCCTCTCCCGTCCTCCCGTGTTCTCGCCTGCGAACCAAGCAGCCTTCCTTCCCCCCCGCCACCCGGTTGCGACGACTCCTCCCGCCCGACCCGGCCCCGCTGAAGCCGCATCACGAGCAGCGCGAAGCCGACAAACAGCACGACGAACCCGGCCAGCCTGCACAACGCGCCGGCCTGTGCGCCCCCAACCAGACCGCCCCAGAAACGACCGCCCTGCTCATCCGGGAAGAAGTGGTCCAGCGCCGCCTCAAGACCCCAGCCGAGCAGGCCGAAGCATATCGCCAATAGAATGACCGGTCTCCCAGCTCTCACCGCATGCTCTCCGAGCTGACCGACGCTACCTGGCGCGTCAACGACCCATCCCTGGCCGGCCGCCGGATTCCCGCTGGCAGCACCGTACCGTGCCGCTCTCCCCCAGACCGGGGAGATCAACCGAATTGCCCAATGCCCGGACCACCACTATCGTAGCACGAAAGCAAACGCGTGTCCCCGTCTCCGAGACATTAAAGCCTGCCGCGAATTCCTATCGTGATATTGATAAACGCCCGCGCCCCTACCGCGCTTGGTTCTCCGCGGCGAAGCGTCGCCACTCCGTATTCATCCAGGCATAAGCCAAAAGAAGGTGGCCCTTGTGAAGGTTGTTCGGGCCGGAACAAGAGGAAGGTCACAAGGGCCACAAGGCCTTATCCTGGGAAGGCGAGCCTCCGCAGGATCAATCGTGCTTTCTGGCACAGTTATCGCTTTTCTCGTTTGCTCTGTCAATACCCTCGTGCAAGAAACCCGCATCGCGAGCGACCGGAGGTCTGTCGCGTGCAACCGATTTCCCCGCTGCATCCCTCGACGACACTCGGATGGATCATGAATGGCGTCTTCGCATCAACTGCTGATCGTCACGAGGCGATTGCGTCTCGTTCATTTCCGGTTGGCGCACCTGTCAATCGGCGTTGCAGCTCGTTTACCACCCAGCCGGTCGCGATGAACTGCTCCGGCGTCGCGAAGCCCTTCGGAACTCGCTCCGTTCCTCGATGCATCGCAAGGAAGTGTGCCACCAATGTTCCTCCCCACGACGTGGTGAGTTCCATCGCGGAGAAGCCCGTCTTCCGGTCGGCCGTCACGTTCATGTGAAAGCCGGAGTATCGTCGCAACGTGCGGTCGGCTCCCGACACCCTCGCTGAGCCCAGAACATCCAGGATCAGTCGGTCACGATCGCGGTCCGGGTCATACCGCAGCGCGCCGTCGGCGGCCAATTCCTCCGCCAGGCGAGCATCGGCCTCGGCGTTTCCGCAGAGAAAGCCCCTGCCCCGCCATGCGCGGGCCTGGTCCCAGTGTCCGGGGTAGCGTAGCGTCATGTAGTCGTACTCTCGCACCCCCAGCGATTGAAGATACGCGACGACCTGCGGCGAGTTATTTGAGGTCGGCGCCGCCTCCAGGCGGCCTCCATCAAAAGGTTCAATGCACGACAGCGCCTCAACGTATTCCAGCCGTCCCTCGCGCAGCACGGGCACTTGCCCGCTGTACTCGCTGATCAGTCCGTGCGGGTCAAACACGAGCTTGTACTTCAGTCGATTGTCGGCCGCCGACTCCGTGATCGGCAGACCCCCGCAACGAACCCGAATTTCATCCGCCCTCTCCTCTCTCGCCAGGTGAACGGCCAGGATGTTCGATAGCCCCGGCGAGACACCGCAATCGGGAACGACTGGCAGTTCCGAGCCCCGTTCGCGAGCGATGCGCTCCTGCCGGGCCACCACGTCCGGATTGCCGCCCAGGTCGCAGAACGCAGCGCCCGCCTCCATCGCCAGCCGCGTCAGGTCAGCATTGAATCGATATGGCGCGCAGCTCAGAACCACATCCGTCCCGCGCAGGTCAGAAACGCCGGCCGAGCGGCCGAACGTCACGGCCTCCGGATGTTGCACGCCGATACGAGCAAGGCGGTCCCGCGCTCGCTCGAGCGCCTGAGCATCCGGGTCCACCACGAGCACCCGATCCGCCTGGCAACACGTCAACAGGTCATGAATGGCCGCCGTACCCTGCCGGCCCGCTCCGAAAACCACGTACTCGTATCCCATGCGAAATCCCTTCACGCTTCGACTTGCGCCGGCGGTATTATCGGGCCGACGGACTGTTTCTGCAAAGAATCCGCTTCTGCCGCATCCGTTTCTATTCGATGATGGATGAGCCGGCCATGTGTGCGCGCCGGTATACGTTATCGGGTCTGACGAACGAATGATTGAGGGCGTATCCAGCTCGAGCCTCATTGCCGCGGCCTTCGGACCCGGGGTGGTTCGTCGCGCCTACCCCGCGCAGGGGCCGGCCTTTGCGCAGGGCGCCGGCGGGCTTCAGCCGATAGAGGAAGTCGCCTATCCGCAGCCGCAGGACTGGGTGGAGCTGTCGCACGAAGCCGATTCCGCCCGTCCGCCGGCCGACGCGCGTCACCCTGATGCAGAGCAGAGGGTCGACCGATCACGGATTGCCGAGTTCGCGGAGGACCCGAGCAAGCCCAATTCCACCAGAACGATCGACGAAGACTCGCTCAGCGAGGAGGACCGGGAGAAGGTCCGCAAGTTCAAGGAACGCGACGCCGAGGTCCGTCGTCACGAACAGGCGCACATCGCGGCCGGCGGGCAGTACGTCCAGGGCGGCGCGCAGTATGAATACGAAACGGGACCCGACGGCAGACAGTACGCCACCGGCGGAGAAGTGGGGATCGACACCTCCGAAGTCCCCAACGACCCGGCCGCAACCATCCGCAAGATGCAGGTGATCCGCCGGGCTGCCCTTGCCCCGTCCGCGCCGTCTGAAGCCGACCACCGCATCGCCGCCGAGGCCCAGCAACGGGAAACGAAGGCCCGCGCGGAACTCCAGGCCCGGCGGGCTGAAGAACTGCAGAACGGCGCAGCCCGTCCCGCCGGCGCTCCGTCGGACGATGAGGAGGATGCCGTCACCGCGTGGTCATCTGCAGAAGACGGGCAAGCGGGGGCCGCCTCTCCAGCGACCGCGGACGCTCAGTCCTTTGCCACGATTCTTGCCGGCGAACAAGCGAAGCCCGCCTGGTTTCAGGCAATGACCGAGCACGCGGACCGCGGACCCGCGTCCGGGGGCTTCGGCGTACGCTCGTCCACCCCGGTCGGCACGGTCGTTGCCCTTCGGTCCTACGCCGCAGCCCTTGAGGGCAAGCGCGTAAGCACCCTCGCCTGAACCCCGAAAAGAACAAAGCCCCGCACGTGCGATGCATCGCGCAGGGCCTGCTTCACTCATCGACCCGGGGCGGATTCGAACCGCCAACCTTTGGCTCCGGAGGCCAACGCTCTATCCAATTGGGCTACCGGGTCTGACGTTCCTCCGACACGGACGGAATTCTCCCCGATTCTCCCGGATTTGTAAAGGCCCTCCGGCGAGCCGGTCGGGCAATTCGTAGTCCCTTCCGCCCCCCGCCCCTCATCGGGCCATCGCACGCCCCTGAGCCAGCGGGCCGGCCGCCCGGTAAACCGCTGAACCCTCACCCGAAACGGGACGTACTACGGGCGGATGGCGAACGACCGCGAAAGCTGCTATCGTCACCCGCAGGCAACGGTGCGCGGCCGTTCCGCTGCATTTCACCCTTCATGCGAGGACACAGCTTATGTCATCCTGGTTCCGCCAAGTGGACGACCTGCTGCGCGGTCGCAGAACCGCTCCCGACATCCTGAGCAAGGGCGAAATCCCCCTGCCCCTGCGCGTCTTCACGCCAATGTCCATCCTGCTCGGCCTGATCTACGGCTTCTTCATGGGCTGGTACGCACTATTCAGCCGTGAGAACCCGGCCTACGCGCAGATGCTCGCCTCCACGGTGAAGCTGCCCGCCCTGTTCCTGCTGACCCTGATCGTCACGTTTCCGTCGCTGTACGTGTTCAACGCACTGGTCGGGTGCCGGCTGAGCTTCAGCGCCACACTGCGACTGCTGGTCGGTGTCACCGTGGTCAACGCCACCGTCGCGGCGTCTTTCGGACCCATTCTCGGATTCTTCACGCTCAGCACGACGAGCTACCCGTTCATGATTTTGCTGAACGTCGTGCTGCTGGCCCTGGCCGGGGCCGTCGCGCTGACTTTCCTGCTGCACACCCTGCGCCGGCTCGCCGCCGTACCGTATGGGACCCCGGTACAACCGCCGCCCCCTGCTGCGGAACTCGACATCCCGCAGCGACGCCCGGAGCCGGGGCCCCTGGATGCCCCGCCGGTCCGCCCACCCGCCGAGGCGATCGGTCAGGCCCAAAGCATCTTCCGAATCTGGGTGCTCATCTACGGCCTGGTCGGGGCGCAGATGGGCTGGCTATTGAGGCCATTCATCGGGAGCCCGGACATGCCCTTCGAGTGGTTCCGGGCCCGGGAGGGCAACTTCTTCCAGGCGGTGGCGCAACAGGTGCAGAACCTGCTGGGCGGCTGACGCGGGGGATCGGCCATGTGGGCTGCCATCCAGCATTGTGATGATCTGTTGCGAGGCACGGCCCGGTTTCGCGTCGGGGCCACGTCACAGCGCCCGTGGTGGTGGGTCGTGGCAATCATCCTGGTCGTTGCGCCCCTGTACGGCGGCATCATGGGCAGCTTCGGGCTGGATTCCGCGGAGCGTCTGCGGCAGGTCGTGTTCTCCGGTGTGAAGGCCCCCCTGCTGCTGCTGGCCACGACGGCGGTCTGCCTGCCGGGGTTTTTCGTGCTGAACACGGTGCTCGGCTTGCGGGACGACCTTCGCGAAGCCCTTCAGGCCATTCTCTGCGGCCAGGCGGGTCTGAGCATCGCCCTCGCCTCGCTGGGACCTGTCACGCGGTTCTGGTACTTCTCCACGGGTAGCTACCGAGGGGCGCTTCTGTTCAACGCAGCGGTGTTCGCCATCGCTGCCCTGGCCGGGCAGATCGTCATCAGCCGGTACTACCGCCCGCTCATCGCCCGGCGCCGTCGGCATCGGATCGCCCTGTACACATGGTTCGCGCTGTACGCTTTCGTCGGCATCCAGATGGCGTGGATGCTGCGGCCGTTTGTGGGCTCGCCGTACATGCGGCCCACGTTCTTCCGGCAGGAGCCGTTCTCGAACGCGTACGTGGTCATATTCAACCTGGTCACCGGAGCGTAGCCCGGTCAATTGCCCGATCCGCCGCCGGCGCGGGCGCTCCCGGCCGACTGATTCAGCGGCGGCAGCATCCGGCTGGACACCCCCAGGATCATGAACAGCGCCAGTCCGTGGATCTGCAAATCGCGCAGGGGAGCCTGGTACGTGGCGACGTACCAGAGCAGTTCTTCACGCGTGGACGCGGTCATCGTGGCCCAGGTATGCCACAGGCTGGCGACGGCCATGATCACAAACCAGCCCAGGGCCGCGACCACGAAGCCGACGTAGGGCTCAATGGCTTTTCCGCTGCGGCGGAATGTGAGCACGATCTGGCCCGCGAAGACGGTCACGGCAACCACCTCGAGCACACCGCCGAACATCGCCGCCGTCACCGCGCCGCTCCAGGATGCGGCCAGCGTCATGCCCGTTGTTCTCACGATAAGCCCGACCACCATCATCACAAACACTGCTACAGCCAGTCGCGGCGCCGCCAGATCCGTGTGCCACATGCGCGGGAATGCCTGGTAGGCAAACCCCATGATGAACAGGCCGACCCAGCCGAAAATCTGGGCATGGCCGTGGGTGTTCACATCGAAGATCGAGATTCCGGTGAACGTGCCCGCCGCTCCGATCCGCCAGAGCAGCCAGGCGCCCCAGGTGGCCCCGGCCGTCAGCACGAGCAGGATGCCAGCCGTGAAATATCGACGATAGATCGTGTCAACGGTCCTGGGCGCTTCGGCGAGAACGGACAGACCGGCCGCGCCGGCGCTATGGAAGGCGCGTGCGGCCTGTGGCAGTTCGGTCAGCAGGCGTCCTTCGTCCACTCCATGAGTCTGCGCGAAGAAGCGAATGGATTCGGTCGGACCCAGCGGTCCGCCGCAGCCGCGCAGACCGTATCGATCAAACACGGATCGTGTGGCCGGGTCTCTCCGGATGATATCCGGGATCAGGGAGTCGGGCGTGATCCCCGACACGTGTTCGAGATTCGCTGACATGCATGGCCCTTCCGTAATCGTCATACCCGGCTGCTGCGCCGAGGAAAAACCCCGCAGCAGGCCGCGGACACCTGCCCCGGCTGGATCGGCTGATGCGACCTCCCCTACGCCCGGGCGGCGCGGTGGTGGCGTGTCCTGCCCTTCTTGCGCGGCGGCCGCGTCCGTGATGTTGCCCCATTCGCCGTGCCGTGCACCGACGAGCACCTCGGCTCGTTCCCCTCGCACAGCGACCGACTCCGTGCGGGCCGTCCGAGCAGCTCGGCCAGGGTGGTTTCCGCAAAGGCCTTCTCGGCCACGGCCATGGCGTCGTCCAGCCGGCGGTGCAGCGGGCACAATTCTGTTCCATGAGCGTTCAAATGCAGCGGACACGAGCGGATTCTCCGAATCGGGTCCACGGCGTTGATGACATCGAGGACCGAGATTCCCTTCGGATCGGCCCCGGCGGCAAACCCGCCGCCCAGCCCCCGCTGGGAAACCACCAGCCCACTGCGCCCGAGTGTCTGCAGCACTTTCGAGAGGTAGCCGGCGGGCACGCGTGTCGCGTCCGCGATCTGTTGTGTCGTGAGCGAACGCTTCGGATCGGCGGCGAGGCAAATCATGGCCCGCAAGGCGTATTCGGCGGTCTGGGAAATCACGTCGGCGCTCCGAAATTCCAAATTGGACCTTGACATCCATATTATGCACGACATAGTGAAGGGTGTCAAATGGATATGCGGATCCAATTATCTTTTTTTGTCCCGCGGCCCCGAACGGGGGGCTCGCCGTAAAGCCCGTGCAGCGGGTGCCGGCGGCGGTGCTGCCCTTCCCCGTCCCGGAACGTTGCAGGCCAGGCCTGTATCGCCGGACCCCGTCCATTCCGGCGCGCGTGGCCATCACGGAGGCCCCTGGGTCCGCGCAGAAGGAGCCGGCGTGAGCCATCACAGTATGCCTCATGGACGGAACACCGAAAGGGAGTTGCGGGCAGCGGCACAAGCAACGCAAGGAGTCACCAGATGACGCAAACACTGAACCTCAATCGGACCGTGGGGGAGCTCGTGGCTGAGCGGCCGGGGCGGGCCCGGGTATTCGAAGAGTACGGCATCGATTACTGTTGCGGCGGCAAGACGCCGTTCGAGCAGGCGTGCCGCGAAAGGGAACTGGATCCGGACACGATCGGAGCAGAGCTGACCCAGGCGGACTCAACCCAATCGCCCCCGGATGAACCGCGCTGGACCAGGGTATCGCTGACTGAGCTCTGCGACCATATCGAATCCACGCACCATGCATTCATGCATCGGGAGATGCCGCGACTCGAGACGATGGCCGAGAAGGTAGTCGCGGCGCACGGTGAGAAATATCCGGCAACGAAAGAACTGCTCCATGTGTTCCTCGCCTTGCGGGCGGAGATCGATTATCACCTGATGAAGGAAGAGCGGATCCTGTTCCCCATGATTCGACAGTTGGAAGCGTCCAACGCAACGCCGCAGTTCCACTGCGGCAGCCTGTCTAACCCGATCAGCGTGATGGAACACGAGCACGACACCGCCGGCGGCGCGTTGCGGAAGCTCCGCGAGCTGACCAACGACTACACGCCTCCGCCGGATGCCTGCAACACGTGGCGGGCCCTGCTGGACGGACTGCAGGCGTTGGAGGCAGACCTTCATCAGCATATTCACAAGGAGAACAACATCCTTTTTCCCCGGGCCATACGCCTGGAGTCCGCAAGGGGAGGCTGAGGTTGCCACGGGCCGGCGGCTCCGCGGGGTGACTTTGCGGAGTTGCAGGACCGTCTGCCCGGGAAGCGCCGGGCCTGCGAAGCAGACAACACCGCAGATGGCATGCGGCCCCCGTTCCCCGTACAATGGACCCGACCGGCCCGCCGGGGCGCGGAATCCTCTGGGCGGATGCTCATCGTGCAGGTGCGCAAGACAATCCGGAGCCTGTGTTTGATGGGGTCGTTGCTTGCGACCGGGTGCGGCTCGCACACGAAGAGTGTGCTGTTGCAGCCGGAACCCGGCCGACCTGCCCGCGAGATGCGTATCGCCAGCGAGTGGGCAAGCTTTCATCCCGCCGACGACACCGATCGCCTGCTGCTGGGTTGGCCGCTGCCGGGCGCACACGGCGGGCGACGCGTTTTTGAACTCTACCTGCGGCTGCCCCAGGGGAACGGCACGTATTCCGCGAAAACCCCCACGGAGGGCAACCCGGCGGTGGCCGGCCTGTTCTACCAGAACACGGGGCGCTCGGCCGGTCGAACAATTCTGGTCGACGGCACCGTCACCGTTACCGGCCACCGGGGCGGCTCGGGAGCGTGGCGAGAGGGTACGTTCGACCTTGCCTGCCGCGACGGCACTCGACTGACGGGAACGTTCCGGGCGAAACGCTCCCGAATTATGCTCATGCGATTCGAAGACCAGCGCGCGGCCGACATTCGCGACCTGCTGACAGGATCTGATGGGTCCGCACGGCTGGCCACCAACTTGCCCGACACTGAGATGGATCCCTCCCCTACGAGCGATGCGGTGGAAGGCCGGCCGTCCACCGGAACCCCCTGAGGGTCCCGCGAGACAGGAGTCCTCCAGAAGGATCAGAGCCATGTCGTCCGATTGGATTGACTGCACGCACACCATTGAGTCGACGATGCTGATGTGGCCGGGCGATCCGCCGCCAGCGTTTACGCACCTTCGATCACAGGCGGACGGTGCCCGCACGACGACCACGGCCGTGTCGCTGTCGGCGCACAGCGGGACGCACGTCGATGCACCCCGGCATCTCATCCCGGATGGAATGGGCGTGGAGGCCCTGCCGCTGGACGTACTCTGCGGCCCGGCCTGGGTGGTGGGCGTCGAGGCCGGTCACGGTGTCTCGGCCGCCGATGTCGATGGGCTCCCCGCCGGCGATGTGCAGCGCGTGCTCTGGCGGACCGGGGCGTACCGGGCATGGCAGACGGGCCGCTTCGACCCGGCCTTTCCCGCCCTTTCCGTAGAGGCCGCCCAGCGTCTCGTGGATCGCGGCACTCGCCTGGTCGGCATCGACAGCTTTTCCATGGACCCGTACGACTCGGACGACCTGCCCGCCCACCGCATCCTGCTCGGTGCCGGCCTGGTGGTGCTGGAAAACCTGGACCTGTCCCGGGTCGCCCCCGGCCGCTACGAGTTGATCGCCCTGCCGCTCAAGCTCGCCGCCAGCGACGGCGCCCCCGCCCGTGTGATCGTCCGACGGATCTAGCCGGGGACAGTTCGGTGCCACTTGGCGCCCGCTGTACGTTGCTGGCGACAACGGCAGAATCTCGTCGCGTCACTCCATCAACGACCGCTGGAAGACATGAAAGTCGGCGAAGTCGACGTCGCCGTCCTCGTCAAAATCGGCATCCACGGTGCACTCCGCTGCGGGCGCCGCCCCCGCACCGTTGATGCATGCAAAGAACAAGCCGTAGTCGTCCAGATCCACGTCGCCGTCCTGGTCCACATCCGGGGCCAGCCAGGAAACAAACAGGCTGTGAGAATCGCCGGCCGCAAGAGCTGTAACATCTTGAACCCGCATTACTTGCACAGGAGACCCCTGGCCCTCGACAGTCCCGTTGCCCAACTGCCCTTTGTTGTTGGAGCCCCACGCCCAGACGGTACCGTCGTCGCCAAGGGCCAGGCTGTGGTACGCGCCAGCGGCTATCGCGATCACGCGAGTCAGGCCTGGCACTTGTATGGGAGAGTAACGAACCGCATTCGTGCCGTCCCCCAGTTGACCGTATCCGCTTGAGCCCCAAGCCCAGACCGTGCCATCACGGCGAAGTGCGAGGCTGTGGTTCGCGCCCGCGGCGACGGCCACAATGCGCCGTAGTCCAGGAATAGGGACGGGTTTGCGACGGGTTGTTGTTGTCCCGTCCCCAAGCTGCCCGAGACTGTTCCTGCCCCAGCTCCATACCGAGCCGTCTGCACTCAGGGCCAGACTGTGCGAATGGCCAGCAGAGACAGTGACCATGTTTGTCAGCTGAACGACCCGCACCGGCTGCAGCCGGATGCCCTCTGTCGTCCCGTCCCCCAGCTGGCCATAGAGGTTGTACCCCCACGCCCACACCGTGCCGTTGGCCCGCACGGCCAGGCTGTGGTGATAACCTGCGGAGATGGCCGTGACGCCGGAGAGGTTCAAGACTTGTACCGGGGTGTTGCGGCTGTCTCTCGTTCCGTCGCCCAGTTGGGCGTAATTGTTCGCGCCCCAGGCGAGTACCGTCCCATTGTTGCGCAGAGCCAGACCGTGTGAAGAACCCGCGGCGATCGCCGTCGCCGATGAGACTCCCGAGACTGGCACGGGGGTGGCTCGCATAACCGTGGTTCCATCCCCTATCTGGCCAAGACGGTTGTCTCCGCATGCCCAGACGGTGCCTCCCAAGCCGAGGGCAAGGCTGTGTTGCTCTCCACCCGCCAGCGCCACGATGTTCATCAGCTCCGACACCCGCGCCGGCAGCACGGGATTACCCGTCGTACCATCGCCCAATTGACCGTAGAAATTGCGTCCGAACGCCCACACCGTGCCGTCTTCACAAAGGACCAGGCTGTGGTCCTGCCCCGCTGCAACATCAGATGCGTTTGTGATCTCGCAAACGGGAACGGGGGCCACCCGCCTGGTCTTCGTTCCGTCCCCAACCTGGCCGTACGTGTTGGAACCGGACGACCAGGCGGTGCCATCCTCGCACACGGCCAGGCTGTGGGTCCCGCCGGCCGAAATCCCTGTGACGGCAGTCAGGTTCGATACCGTCACGGGCGTCGTGCGGCTCGTGTTCGTCCCGTCGCCCAGCTGCCCGGTACTGTTCAGGCCCCATGCCCGCACTGTCCTGTCCGAGCGCAGGGCGAGGCTGTGACCGTGGCCCGCGGCGATCGCCGTCACATCGGTCAGGTTCAGAACCTGCACAGGGCTGCTGCTGTCGAGTGTCGTCCCGTCCCCCAACTGTCCACTGGAATTGGAGCCCCACGCCCAGACTGTCCCGTCGTTGCGCAGGGCAAGGCTATGATCCCGCCCGGCGGCAATCGCGGTTATGTCTGCCAAGTTCAACACCTGCACCGGCGCGCTACGATCGGTGGTTGTACTGTCGCCCAGTTGCCCGTAGTTGTTGGAGCCCCACGCCCAGACGGTGCCGTCATTCCGAAGGACAAGGCTATAATTGAGCCCCGCGCTTACCGCCACGGCGCCCGTGACGCCTGTCACCTCCATAGGCGAAGTGTATCGGTCCGCCGTTTCGCGGCCTGAGTCGCCTACGCTCACGGCGCCCCACGCCCAGACCGTACCGTCATCGCGCACGGCAAGGCTATGCTTCCCTCCCGCGGCGAGCGCGGACACAGAGGTCAGCCCGGCAACCTCGACGGGTATCATGCGATGGGTCGTCGTCCCATCGCCCAGCTGACCTAGGTTGTTTCGACCCCAGGCCCAGACCGTACCATCGTCGCGGAGAACCACGTTGTGCTCCTCGCTCGTCGAGATGTGTACGACCCTGTTGATCATCGCTGGATGAGGCCACCAAGACGCCCTACCATCGCCGATCTGCCCGTAACTGTTATCACCTGTGGCGAACACGCCGGTCGACTGCGCCCTCACAGGCAACGCAGCAAGAGTGATGACCACGAAACTCAAACAGCAGCCACAAACGCGCAAACAATGCCGGCTCCCGGCTAGCCAAATCCTTGCGGTCATAGGGATGCCTCCGGAATGCTGTCATCTGTCGTGTGGAAGTCCGTCCTGCACCGGCTGGCGCGCCGATCAGCGCCCGCCGACTTCTGAGTGTACCAACCATGGATGAGCGATGCAACTGGAAAACGGAATTCGCGGCGGCTGATGCAACTACGAATACCGGTTTCAGCGACAGGGCCACGTTAGCAGTTGAGCGGCCGCCGGCCTGAACACCACAACATCACGCCGCGAAGCCTTCATCCATCGCCTGCAGAAACGCCACCGCCTCCTCCACGGTGCACACGTCCGCGCCGGTCCGCCGGGCCTGGTCGTCGATGTCGCGCAACAGCAGCAGGTCCTCGAACCACTCGGATTCGCGCAGTCGGCGCGTCAGCTTGCCGCCCAGTGTGCCGCGCCGGTACGCCTGCGCGTCCATGTGATGGGCAATCAGGAACGTCTCCCGGCCGGTCAGCGTGCCCTCCAACGCCTCCACGCCCGCGGCCGCATGATCACGCGGGTCAATGGCCTTGCCCACGTCGTGCAGCAAAGCGGCCGTGATCAGCTCCTGGTCGTACGGACACATCCGCCGGGCGATCTCGAACGCCTGCAGCGAGTGGTACAGCGCGTCGCCCTCCGGATGCCACGTCGGATCCTGCTTCACTTCGCCCAGCGGAGCCAGCAGCAACGGCCAGAGCAGCCCGGAATCAATGGCCGGCCCCTCCGCATCGCCTGTCACATCCGCCTCCGGGTGCTCCTCTGCAATCAGCCGCTCCAGCTCCGCGATCGACGCCCGCTCAATCGCCTTGCCCGTAATGGAGCTTTTGAAAACGTACCCCACCAACTCCGGGGCATAGACGGTCAGCTCAAAGCTGAACCCGTCACGCAGGTGTACGTGCGTGAACACCCGCTCCTGGCTGTGCTTGATGACCCGCTTGTGCTCGACGTCGCACCGGTGCCCGTGCTGTTCAAGCACGTACACGATGCTCTCCGCGTCACGGCTGAAGACGTGCAGGTCGATGTCCGACCCGGCCCGAGTGTGCCCGGTCATCACGCTGCCGATCAGCCGAGGCTGGAACGGCTCCAGCAGCCGCATCATCCGCAAGGCGGCCACTCGCATGGCGGCCAGGTTGGCCGTTCGCTGCTCGCCCTCGTGAATCCGGGCGAACACCTGCAACTCGTCGCGGATCTCGCGGTTCGAGGGCAGCTCCTGCGGCTGCTGGCGCGGATTGACGCCCAGCCGGGCCGCAGCCTTGCGCTTGGCCGTGAAATACTCCGACTCCACCCGCTCATACATGAGCCGGGCGGCCTCGACGGCGATCTGCCGTCTCATCCTGGACTGTCTCATCGATATCGTGCGCTCGAGATTGGAAGGCCATCGAGCGAGCGCCGGCCTGTGACGCGCCGGTTCGACGGATGCCTGGCGATTCCGCCGCCACGCACCAGACCCCGGGCGTCCCCTACATGATACGAGATCCTGGCGGCCGGGACAACCTGACAAGGACAGCCCCCACGTCATCCTGCAGATTGCCCGACTTCAGACGTACGGCGTCCACGAGCCCGGCCACCGCGTGATCCAAGTCGGGCAGACGCGCCCTATCGAGATGAACACCGTCGCTCGCATGCTTTAGAAGGCCGTCCGATGCCGCCAGCAGCAATGAGCGCTCGTGATTCGCCTCGAACCCGACCGGCGAGGCGACACCAGACCCCACCAGAGGCTTGCGATGCTGATTCTCGGTCAGGTCACGATAGGAATCCTGACCAATCAACCACG
>CAZBFW010000026.1:0-15193 GCA_964491135.1 uncultured Phycisphaeraceae bacterium
GCGCCGAGCGGTGGCGTTCGCGCTGGTCATGATCTGCCTGGCCACGGGCGCCGCGGCGCTGTTCGTCCGAGCCCAGCGAACCGGGACCGCCGGCATCCGGCTCCACCCGCCCGACTGGAGCGTATCCTTCGTGCCGCCGGCCGGCTGGGTGCGATTGACGGTCGATGCGCGGGCGGCCGGCGAACAGCCCGTCTGTTTCGTCGAGCCGGCTCGACGCGCCAAGCCGTCCGTCCTGTGCGTGAGTCGTGTCCGCGTCTGGGGAACCAGGTCGGCCCAGCGGATATGTCACGATGCGATCGCGTCGTTTTTTGCCGACCTTCTCGGGCGATCCGCCACGATTGCCCTACTTCGCGGTGTCGAGTACGAGGAGGCCTCCCTGGGTCCGCTCGATGGCGTTCGAGCTGTCCTGGTGGACACCGGAGACATCTTCGTGGTGGGAGTGGCCTCCACGAGCCCACTCGGCACCGAGGCGTATCTTCTGGAGTATCATCGGGACGGGGCCCTGGAGCCCCACGATCTGACGGTCTGTGACACGCTGGCCCGCTCGTTTGAACGCCGCTGACGGAAACGGCGGCCGGGCAGACTCGGAAACGCTCTATGGGAAAAGCCAGGAATCGAATCGAGCCGCCGGACGTCGAGGTGGTCACCGAGGCACAACATCTCGACCACGCCTGCGCCACGCTGCGTGAGGCCGGCCGATTCGCCTTTGACACGGAATTCATCAAGGAAGACCGGTTCTTGCCCGTCGTCTGCCTCTTGCAGGCCGCTACCGCGGATCGCGTGTTCCTGATCGACCCCATCGAGGACGGGCTGGACGTGACCCCCGTCTGGGACCTGATTGCTGACCCGCAGGTGGAAGTGGTGGTACACGCCGGGGCGGAAGACCTGTCCCTTTGTCAGCAGGCGATCCACCGACCGCCCACTCGCGTCTTCGACGTGCAGGTGGCGGCGGGCCTCGTGGGCTACGAGTACCCCCTGAGCCTCATGCGGCTCGTACGGGCGACCCTGGGCGTGCGGTTGAGGAAATCCCAGACCCTCAGTGACTGGCAACGACGCCCCCTGTCGGAGACTCAACTGTCCTACGCCGTGGAGGATGTGGCATACCTGCCGGCCATCCATAAGCTCCTGGAGCGCAAGCTGGCTCGGCATGCGCGTAAGTCCTGGGCAAATGAGGAGTTCCGACGGCTCGAACAGGTCGCCGCCCAGCAGCCGGAGACCCGCAGCGCCCTCAAGCGGATCAAGGGTACCGGCTCCCTGGATCCCCGGGCGCTGGCAGCCGCCCGAGAGCTGGCGATCGAGCGGGAGGCGCTGGCCGCCCAACTCAACCGGCCGGTTCGCGTGGTGCTGCGCGACCACCTGCTCGTGGAGATCGCCCGCCGCGGCTGGACGCAGCCGCAGGAGATCCGCACGCTGCGTGGGATCTCATTGAATGACAGGGCGTTACGGCAGCTCTGCGCCGCGGTTCAACGCGCCCGGGCACTGCCCGTCGAAGAGTGCCCCAAGTCGGGCACCGCCGTGGAGGAGTTGCCGCGGGAGTCGATGGCGATTTCGCTCATCACGGCCATCATCCGCGACCATTGCCTGGAGCACCATCTGGCCTATGGGCTGGTGACCAGCAAGCACGATATACGCACGCTGGTCGTCTCGCACGTGCGCGGCGAGGAGCCGGCGTCACTGCCGCCTCTGATGCGCGGCTGGCGGAAGAAGGCCTTCGGCCCGCTGCTGACGCAGGTCCTCAGCGGACAGTGTGCCGTTCGGCTGACGGCCACCCCGGACGGCCCGGGCCTCGCCTATAATGAGACGCAGCCCCAGGCAGAGGCGGAGTGATCCGCGGCGGAGGCCGTTTGTCGCTGGAGTGGTGCCGTGCCCTTTTACGTCTACGAGGTCATTCGGCCCGACGGCTCGGGCGGCGAGAAGTTCGAGGTCACTCAGAGTATGTCCGATCCGCCCCTGACCCGGCATCCGGAAACGGGCGAGCCGGTGCGACGGGTGATCACGCCTCCCCGCGTGCTGGGCGACTCCCCGTCCCGGGCGGCCACCCGCGCTCTCGCGGACGACCGGAAGCTGGGCGAGATGGGCTTCACCAAGTACGTCCGATCGGGTGACGGCCGGTATGAGAAACGCGCCGGCAAAGGCCCCGACTCGATCTCCGCCGAGTGACTCGTCCTCGCCCGCGCTTGCTCCCTTCCGGTAAGATTCTGTCCGGTGGAACGAATACCAGAGCAACGCCACGATCGGCTCACTTGCTGCGCCGCAAGGTGATGGACGACAATGCGGACACGTCCTGACGACACTCCGGCCCGTCTTCATCCTTCAACCGAGCAGACCTCACCCGATGCCCCTCGCCCGCTCTCGCCGTGGGCGGCGCTGGTCATGGCCTGGATTCGCCCGGCCACCACCGCCCGACGAACCGATCACGTCAGCCTGGCGCGGGCATTTGTCGTTCATGTCGTGTTGTTGCTGCTGCTACTCCTGCTGGTGCTCGTCGTGGACGTCTGGGGGGATACCCGGGAGCCGTTCTGGCAGGCGGGGGCCTTTGCTGCTGCCTTCGATCGATACGTGACGCGGCTGATGTCAGACTTCAAGGCAAGCGCGGTCGAGTTTGTCCTTATGTTGGTCGGGCTGGGTGCGTTCCTGGCAGGCGCCGGGGTGGGGCTGGCGTTCCTGGCCATGCCCTGGACGGCCGGGGACGAGCCGATGGTGTCCAGTTACCGTGCGGCGCTGCGCCGAACGTGGCTGGGGACATCGGCGCTCTTGCCGGCCGCATTTGGATTCTGTCTTGTGCTCATGATTCTCGTCACGTCTCGCGGGCAATGGCAGGCAACGGATGACACGCAATGGCCCGACCACCCGGAGGCGCCGGCCAATCTGCGCCCGAACACGCCGGAGTTCGACGCGTACATGCACGAGGCTGAGGTCTACCGCCAGGAAGTGGATCGTGCTTTCGCGGAGTATCGGCGGCGCCAGCCCTGGTATGTACGGTACGACGAACTGCTGATCCTGATGATGCTCATGGCAGCGGGCTCCTGGGTGCTCTGGGTCTGGCTGCGGTTTGTCTCAGCAGACCGCGGTCTTCCACCGCGCGATCATCCACCGTTGTGCGAGATGTGCGGGTACAACCTCACGGGGGCCGGGCTGGATCGGATGTGTCCGGAGTGCGGCGTACCTGTGCGCGAGTCGCTCGGACCGAACGCTCGTCCGGGCACGCCGTGGGAGCGAAGCGCGGAGTTCGGCATTTGGGCCGGCTGGTGGCGATCGGCTGTGGGCGCTGCCCTGCGTCCCAGGGAGTTCGGGCGGCATCTGCGCGCCCGTTCGCGAACGCTTCACTTCGCCTCGTTCCTGGCGTCAAACCTGGCGTTGCTTCTGTTAAACGCATGGGGTGGGTGGTTTGCGTGCACTGTGGCCCTGACAAGGCACGGATGGCCTCTCGTCGACTACCTGGACCTGTTCACGAGCACGGGTATCCTGGCCGGCATCACCACGATGATCGCTCTTGGGCTGGCTTGTCTGGCCGCGGCGGCCACGGGCCTGGGATACCGCCTTCGCGATGGAAGCAACCTGCTGCCGGCCACCATTCAGGCGGCGGCGTACCTGGCACCGCTGCTCGTGCTGTGGACGGTGTTCTCCGGTGCCACCGCACTGGCTGTCATTCTGCTGGGTTCGGCGTTTGAGGACCTGGCCACCATGTTGGGCTTGAGACAATACGGCTTCTTCGCCACGCAGCTCCTTCAGTTTGCCGTATGGCTGTTGGTCAACCTCATTTTCCTGGTTGCGTATATTTGCTGGGTGGCCCGCGTGACGGCCGGCGCCCGCTATGCCAATCGCTGAATTCCGCTCCTGGATGCGAGAGTGCAAGCGGTTCAGCCCATGGGCAGCGAACGCGGCTCGGCATAGGATGTCGGCTGGTCTGTCGTCGCGGCGACCGTCGTGATTGTGGTGGATGATGCGAACACAGGAGGACAATCCGGCGATTCAGTCGACCCCCGACGCTGCGGCGGCTCCACGCCCGGCCGAACCTCGCTGGTCCCCGTGGGCGGCGCTGATCATGGCCTGGATTCGTCCGGCCACCCTGGCCCGGCGAACGAACCACGTCCCGTTGTGGCAAGCGTACTTCGTACACCTGACGGCCGTTCTTTTGGGCGTGCTGCTGGTCGGGCTTCTGGTCGCATGGGGCGAGTCGGGTGGACTTCCGTGGAACGTGCAGGCGATGAGCCTGGGGCTCACCGAGGTCGCGAATGAAGTTGTCCACGAATATCAAACCTGGCCGCAGGAGTTTTTCCTGGCGGTGTTCGGGACGTTCCTGGCCATTGAGGGTAGCGCGCTGCTGACCGCGTTTCTGTCCGCGGGGTGGGCGGCGGCCGACGAGCCGTTTCGCGGCAGCCTCGCCGCGGGCGTGCGCCGCACCTGGCTGGGCACGTCGCTGCTGCTGCCGGCCGTTCTGTTCGTGGGCGCGACGGGCATCACCCTGGACCGCGCGCAGAGCGGCTGGCGCTGGAAGTCCGGGATTAAGTGGCCGACGTATCCCGAGCGTGCCCCGAATCTGCAGCCCGGTACCCCCGAATACAAGGAGCACCAGGAACAGGTCAAGGTATACAACCGGGCATACCAGCAGGCGTGGATCGAGTATGAGAGAACGAAGCCGTGGTATGTTCGGTATGCTCAAGCCTTTATCGGCATGGCGTTCTCGCTGGCCTTGACCTGGTCGGTCTGGACATGGCTGCGCGGGGCGGGGGCTGCCCGAGGGCTTCCACCGCGCGATCACCCGCCGCTGTGCGAGTGGTGCGGTTACAACCTCACCCACGCCCCTGCGGGCGGTCGTTGTTCGGAGTGCGGCAAGGCGGTGGAGGAATCGCTCGGGCCGGACGTGCGGCCGGGGTCGCCGTGGGAGCATCGGGCTGGAGTGGGCCGCTGGCGAGCGTGGTGCCAATGCGCGCGGGAGGCGATGATCCGGCCGGCGATGTTCGGGCGGCGGTTGCGGCTTCGCACACGGGTGACGGCCCACCGATGGTACTGCGCGACCTGCATCCCTCTCCTCATGGCGTGCGCATGGGTCGGTTGGCTGGGTTTTTACGTGGCTTCCGAACAACGTAATCCCTTCGGAGCGGCAGACCGGGAAGTGTTGGGTGTTTTTGTCATGGCGGCCGTCTTTACCACGGCGTTTCTTGTGGGCGTACTTTGCCTGGGCGCTTCATTGGTCGGCGTGGTGTTCGCAATCCAGGATCGTCGGAACCTGATGCCGGTGGCGATCCAGGCGGCTGCATACCTCGGCCCGTTTCTGGTGCTGTGGACGCTGTTCGCGGGTCTCGCCGCCGTGGCGGTGGTGTGGCTGGAGCCCGTCTACCGGGATGTCAGCGAGCTTTTCGGGTTCAGCCGCCTGTTTGGCTTCAGCCCGTTCGGTCTGCAGTTCATCTCTTGGGTGCTGGCCAACCTGGGGTGGCTCGCCGTGTACTTTGTTCTGGTCGCCAGGGTCACGTCCGGCGCCCGGTATGCGAATCGCTGACGTGCGTCGCACGAATGAGCGGCTGCGACCGATGCTCTAGGGGTAGTCCCTTACTGCCTCAGTCTGCGATTTTTCATCGTCATTGCGTGGCCTTTCGCCCTCTTAAGATATAGGCAAGCATGCGCGCCAGGTGTGCGCTGTCGCCAGCCGGTCGGGAACGGGGCTACCGGTCGGATTGCTCGTCGCCGCGAGCAGCCGCGCGACATCGGGCCGGACCGTGTGTCAGGAGGAAATCGGGACCGCGGGAAACCGCCGGTTCCCAGGGACTGCGCAGAGGCCGCGGGCCGACGTGTCGCTCGTCGGTCGGGCCTCTCCGCCGATGCTGCGCGGTAAAGAAGGCAGCAGGTGGTGGTGCGGCTGTCGGCGCGCTGCTCTCGCGGACGGGGAATCCGCTCCATCGTGCTTCGTGCGCCAGGCGACGGCCATCGGAAAGGGGATGGAGGATACGGCTGCCGGGCTGACACGTGGAGGCTCCGCCGGCTCAGCATCGCGCCGTTGTCCGGCCCGAATGCCGGCGGGGAACAGGCCTATGAGACGCTTCCGAGCCTTTCTCAAAGAGGGACAATCATGCCATCCGATCGACGCGGCGGGGACTGGAGCAACCTGCAGACAAAGGGGAGAGACCGCGCCTACCTGGAGAAACTGCTGGACTTTCTCGAGCGGCGATTGGAGTACATGCAGGGAAGGGCCGATCGCATCGAGACCATTGTGACACGCCTGGGGGTGGCGTCCGGGCTTCCTCAGGAGGAGGTGTCAGCCCTGCGGATCGGAGCTCGCTATTGCGACCTGGGCCTGCACGGCATTCCGGAAACCCTGCTTGTGTCCGAGCGTCCGTTCGATGCCTGCGAACGCCGGCTCATGGAAACCCACGTCAGGCTCAGCGGCCAGTTGCTGAACCTGGGGTTTTTCGACTTTCCGGAGGTGCTGGAGGCCGTCTGGTTCCATCACGAACGTATGGACGGCACCGGGCCCCTGGGGATCAGGGCCTGCCTCATCCCTCCGTCGGCGCAGATTCTGTCCGTGGCCGGTGCGATCGAGTCGATGTACTTCGGGCGTCCCCACCGCCCGCGGATGGATCCGGACGCCATCCTGGGGGAACTGCATCAGTGCGCGGGCACGCAGTTTGCCCGCGACGTCGTCGACGTGGTCGCCCGAATTCAGAATGAACTGTTCCTGAGCCTGGAGAAGCTGGCGGCGCGCCATGCCGGGGAGGAGACGACTTTTCTTGTTCCGCCCGCGGTCGCCCCCGCCCCGGCCGTGCCGAAGGCACGTCGTGCCGTTCGCACTCGTCCGGCCTCTCAGCCGATCGCCCGTTCCCAACAGACGGTTCTGGGACGGCTTGACCAGGTCGAACAGGTTACGGCGCTGCCGAGCGTGGTGTGTGAGGTTCTGATGCTGGCGGGCAATCAATACGCCGACCGGAAGGAGCTGGCATGCGTCATCGAGCAGGACGTGGCGCTGACCGCTCGCGTGCTGGCACTGGCCAATTCCTGCGGACACGGCGTGGAACGCGGTCGCATATCCACCGTCGAGGAAGCCGTCGCAAGGCTGGGTTTCAACGCGGTCAAGCAGATGGCGACCGGCATGGGCATTCTCCGCACGGTCAGCCGGGATGCGGACACTCCCGGATCGTATGTCCGGCTGTGGGAGCATTGCTTCGCCTGCGCCCTGCTCAGCCGTCAGCTCGCAGTCGCCGGTGGAGGTCCTTCGGACGGCAATGAGTACCTGGTGGGGCTGCTTCACGATCTGGGGAAGTTCATCCTGGTCGACTTCTTTGCCGACCGGGTCGAGGCGTTCGCCGATACGGCGGGCCTTGCCGACGAGAAGACGCTGCTCGGCCTCCACCACGCCGAGCTCGGCGCCGAAATGATGTCCCGCTGGGGCCTGCCCGCGGCTCTCGTCGATCCGGTGCGAAGCCATCACCGGGACTGGGACGCAGATCAACCTCTCGAGCCGGAGGATGATGCCGTACTGCGTCTGCAGGTGGCGGACGGTCTGGCTCTCGCGTTCGGATTCCAGACCGGCATGGCCGACTACTTCCCCAGCATACCGGGATGTCTGCTCTCGCGGCTTCCGTCGCTTCAATCGTTCTCTGCGACGGTCCTGCAGGATTCCATTCACACGCAGATGCGGGAAACGGCCCTGATGCTCGGCATGTTCGAGGAGCCCGTCGCCGAGACCAGTGAACCCGCTTCGGTCAATCCCGTACCCGTGATGTACATCCCGTGTGAAAACCAGCCGATGCACTTCCTCGCGGTATGGCTGGAGCATGCCCGCGGGCTGCCCACGCAGACGCAGGTGTTGGAGTCGGTTTCGCCGGATGCCGCCGACGGGGCCGTTCCGATTGTGGATCTCACGGCGGGGTTGCCCACGCCCGCGGGGCTCGCCGGACTGGAGAATCTCCTGAAGCGGTCCGGGGGCCTGCTGGTGACCTCTCAGCCGTGGCAGGACGCCGGTATGGAGAAATTGCCCCCTGGATGGCAGATGGTGCGCGCGCCCTTGTCGGTTCGCCAGTTGGACAAGGCCCTGCAACAACTCCTGGCCGACGTCCCCGCTGCAGAGGTCTCGGTACCGGCGTAGCGAGTGCCGCTCACCCGCGGCTTTTGACCAAACCCGTCGGTCTCCGCGTGGAGCGGCGCCACAACGCGGCACCGGACCCGTGCGTCAGGGCCCGCCGACACCGAGCTGGACGGACGCGTAATCGCGTAAATCCACGTCCTCATCGTGATCGAGGTCTGCGGCCGCGAATTCGTGGAGCGCGCACCCGGCCGGCGGCACGGAGACCGCCGGACCGGCAAGGCACTCCGTCAGCGCCGCCACGTCATCCGTGTCGACGCCTCCATCCCGATCCGCATCGCCGCAGGCGACCGACTCGTGCCCGGGCGCGTTGGGGAACACATCCCAGGTGGTCTGATAGGCGTCGTGTACAAGCACGGCGAACCCCGCGGGCCACGCCGGAAGAAGCGACTTGGGCACCGCAACCACCACGGTGTCGCCGGCAAACGTGACGGGGCAATTCCCAAGCGGATTGAAGACCGCGTCCAGCAGCGGGACCTGCCCTTCATACACCAACGCGAAGTCGAAACCGGCAAAGCTCTGCAGGTAGCTCAACTCGCTGTAAAAATCATCCTTGTAGGTGTTGGCATGGGAACCGTCATCCAGAGTGCCCAGATCAACCCGGCCGTGCAACTGCTGCTCATAGTGCTCCCAGTCGTCCGCCGGGAAGACGGGTTCGGCAAATTTCAGCGTGAACTCCACCGCCTCGCCCTCCGAATCCACCGAAATTTCCAGCAGATCCGGTTGCGTGCCCGGCTGCCCGCCCCAGGGATGGAACAGGTCTCCCGCCGGGTCCGCCGGTACGCCGCCGGAGGGACACACCTCACAGATCATCGCCAGGGTCATCAGCACCGCAGGACAAAGCACGAGAGTTCGTTGCATGATACGTTCCATCCCCACTCCGAAAAGTGACGGGCTCAGCCGGCCGGCAGATATACAGCGGAGTACGGTGCGGACGTTCCGTTGTACGGTCCGTGCGTGGTCCAGAGTCCGGACCGGAACGGGTACCACCCGGCTTCACCGGAAAGTCGAGCCGCGTTCATCCCGCGCACAAAGCGAAGGGTCCGCCGTGCCACGAATTGCACCGCGGACGGGTTTTCTCCGGCGCTGACATCCAGGGCGACGCCCAGGCGCGTGCGCGGCTTCGCGTGATTGGCCCCGAAATACCACTCCCCGGTCGTAACATCCACGTTGTACCACGTGAAGTCGGCGACGATCACGGGATTGCCGCGAAAGGAGAGGCGGGGCACTCCGGCAACCGGCGTTCCCTGCACGCTTCCCCACACATACACGTAGTTGGATTGAACCACGCCGGCACTGTTGGCCGGCGACATGACCGGGACCCGATTGGGGGCCGGGCAAGACAGGGCCCGCGGGTCCAGATAGCGGGACAGGATTTGTGACAGATCATATCTCGTCGAAACGATGCGGACGGCCGTGGCCGACACCTCCCGGTGGGGCCGGCCGTCGTAGAACTGGGCGGTCGGAGGAAGAGAATCCGCGTTGTCCTGCGCATACGTGGCGATCGCTGATCCCATCGAGCGAAGATGGCACAGGCACAGCACGCGCATGGTGTCGTTGCGGGCCGCCTGAAGCGACGGAACCAGCAGAGCCGCCAGCAGAGCCATGATCGACACGACGATCAGCAGCTCGATCAGGGTAAACGCGGCACCTTGTCTTCGCACACGTCAACCTCCAGCATTTCACCTGCGGACAGCCGGCGCTCCTGCGGGTGGGGGCCGACCAGCACCGCCTCCTCGCTGACGCGAACGCGTACACGGGGCGTGGTCCCGACTTGCCGGAGCATGAGCTCGGCCTCCGTCCTCGGCCCCATGCGAAGCACGTATCCGCCGATCCCGATCGTGATCCGTCGTTCCGCGGAACGAGCCCACACCCGTCCGCGCAGAAGATCGACACCGTCCGACCGGACCCGTGCGATGCTGCCCTGGTTGAACTTGAAGTCCTCCCCATCCAGCAGACGAATCCGCAGTAACCCCTCCGCGGCTTCCAGCTCCTCGCCGGCCCGCACCTGCCGCCAGCCCTCTTCCCGGAGAGCCACGTTGCCTGCGTCCGTTGCCCTGCCCACAACCGGCGGACGCTGCAGCACAAACGCAAACGCCACCGCCGCGGCAAGGCCCAGCCCCACCACGGCGGCTGCGGCAAACCGGCGACGCTGCGCACGTCGATCCAGCGTCTTCACCAGAGACTCCTCCCGCTCGGGGTGGGCGGCCGCCATGGAGTCGGCGATCGCCGCAATTCGATTCAGGGCCGCAGACGCCTCCTGAATCGATTGAAGCACCTCTCGGGCAGCCGCGCTTCGAGTCAGCAGACTCTCCACCTGCCGGACCTGCTCCGCATCCGACCGCTTCTGCGTGTAGGCCACGAGCATCTCGTAGAGCTCATCGCTTACGACGGTCATATCGCGGCCTTCCTCAGTTGCCACCGAAGTCGCTCCGTAGCCCGCCGGTGCTGGCTCACCAACGTCGTCCGCGGCAGTCCCAGTATCTCGGAGGCTTCCACGGCAGTGTATCCCATCATGCTGATCAACACCAGCGCGGTGCGCTCATCGGCGGGAAGAGACTGCAGACATTCGTTGACCTGACGAAGCTCCTGCTGACGGTCCGACCTGTAGTCACCCTCGGACGCCTTGCACGGCACGTCATCGGCCAGAGAAAGCGGAACGGGCCGCCGAGCCGTGCAGGCGACATGGTCCTGCCACCGTCGGATCGCAATCCGCGTGAGGTATCGCTTCACATCGTGGATACCCCCGGTGCCGCGCCGAATCAGATCCAGGAACGCTTCCTGCGCCAGGTCTTCCGCCAACACCCACGACCCGGACAACGCCAGGAGCAACCGATGAATGCTTCGGTAGCTGTCGCGATAGAGGTGCTCTGGAGTCATCACAGAAAACACCCGATTCCTTCGTCACTCATCGGCCCGGAACGGACTAGTACAATAGGCGGCACGCCTGCGGGCGGGCCGCTCCGTGATTATAACGCATACGGACGGACGAGGAGCGTGAAGAACATGCGATGCGCGGAGGGGATGGGGGCTCTTCTCAGCTTTCTTTGCAGCGGCACTGTAGGATTTGCGGCGGTAAGCGTTACATCCACTTTATCGGGCGTGCAAAAAGGCCGGCCGATCACCTTCACCGCAACAACCACGGAGGTCGATCCGGTCATTCAGGTCACGTTCACCTACGAGGGAACCTCGCTGATCGACGTCGATGATGCGCCTCCGTACCAGGTGACGCGAGCGATGGACTGGACCACGCTGCTGGATCTGACGGTCACGGCCACGTTCGAGTTCCAGAGTCTCGATCCTCAACAGGGGTCGACGGATGTTGACGTCGTGGACATCACCCTGAGTGGACCGGTGCAGGTGGGGCGCGGGGTGGTCGCCGGCTACGGCGCGCGGACAAGCCCCGCTGGCCTGAGTGTCTCGCGCTGGGACTGGCAGTATGACACCGCGCCGGCCAGCATGCAGATGGCGGACACCAACGGTTCGGATGATCGGAGCAGTTGGGCGGGACGAATGGTCGTGAGCGGCGACCTGTCCGTCGCGGCGGAAATCGCAGGCATCGCGTGTGAGGTCAACGGCTCCGTCACCGTGATCCCTCGCCAGGGAACCGGTTGGAGCACACCGGCCACCGCCGTGGAGGACAACGAGCCGTATTGGGGGGCACCTCTGGTCACTGGAACAAGTCCGGCTCTGGGGGAGCTTCGCGACCGTGCCAGCGACATCAGGTGCTTCATCGTGCCGCAATCGTTTGGAGACTGGTCCGGTGGCACCACGCGTGCGGAGGTCACCAGCGGGCCGTGCCAGGGCCTCTGGTACGTCGCATCCGAGTCGTTCACGGTGGATCAGGAGACGGTCGTGAACCGCTTTCTCAAGAGCGGAGGGCCGCCGCCGGACGAGAACGCGACGAACTTCTTCGACCACAACAACGCCACGGGCGGCTGCATCGCGGGCAACATGGGCAATTTCGTCCAGGCCGTGATGAACCACGAGTATCGCGGTACGCCCGAAGCCGGTGGTTCTCTCGAGGGCCATTTCGGACGGGTTGAAAACCATCTGGCCGGTCACCAGGGGCCCGGACGGGCCGTGGAGGGTCTGGTGAGCACGAGCCAGGCGGGCCTGGTGTCTCTGGTGAACGCGGCGATCGCCGACATCGAGGACGACATTCTGGCATTCACGGCTGACGGTGATTGGAGCGACGACGGACCCAACTGGGGTGGGGCGGGGTCGCTGGGCTCAGGCACGCACACTCGCTACGACCCGATCGCGGAAGACTATGATGCGGGATGCCCCTATGGCCCTGATTTTTTCTAACGCAACGTGCCGCCCGGATCGTGTCCTGCGGCAACGTTCCGGCGGGCGCGGTGCGCCGCGCAGAGTGTCGCGCGGTGGCGCAATCGCCCGCTCTTGGATCTGCACGGATACCAAGTCTTAGGGAGGATCGGACATGCTGCCGATTCTGTGCATGGTGATCTGCCTCGAAGTGGGCGATGCGGTGGATGCCGCCCTGGCGGACGCGGGACGCTTCCCCGGCGGCGCCGTCGCGTATCCGGGCCATCAGGAAGACCTCCAGGCGTGGAGTCGGGGCACCCGACAACTGCGCGATCTGGCCAGGAACTGTCGCGACGCGGATTGGCCCGACCTGCGGGCCCGGCTGGTGCAACGCCTGGACGACCCCAACCGCGGCATCTGGTATGCCTCGCTGGCGGCGATTGCGGCACATGAAGGGGATGACGCCGTGGAAATCCTCACCGACCATGTCCGTTCGCAGACGGACCCGGTTCGGCGCGACCTGGCCACGCGCCTGCTTTCGCGTGCCGCGAGGAAAGCGTCTGAAGAGGCCCGCCGCAAAGCCGCAGAAAACGTGGCGGCCATGCTGAACGAGTCGGATGCGACGCCGGTCAGCAACGGCCTGGTTCTGGCACTCGGCAGCATGGGGCCCACGGGCCTCGAGGCTCTTCTCGCGCTGGAACAGCAGCCGACACTGGTCGAAGGCGTACGGCCGGAACTGGTCCAGGCCCTCGCGTCGACGGGCGACGATCGCAGTATCCGCCCCTTGCTCCGGATGCACGCGCAGGCAGCGGAGGGACAGCGAGTGGCCGTGACGCTCGCGCTTGGCGGACTTCTGCGGGCCACGGGCGTGAACGTTGCGGACGGCCCCGAGGCCGAGGCTGCGCTTCGCCACGATCTGCTGAAGCATTCGTCGCCGGCAGTGGCCGGCGCCGCGGCGTTCGCGCTGGCACAGGCAGGCCTGTTGTCTGCCGGCATGCCCGAGGCGCGACGCGTGGTGGATCTGCTCGACGAACCGGCGGGAAGGGTGAACGCCCTGCGCGCGATGCAGATCGCTCGATTGCCCCTGGACCCGGCGACGTTGGCCCAGGTGCAGCTCCTTGCCGGCCCCGACAATCCGGACCCCCTGAGTCAGAAGGTCGCGGGGGCCGTCCTCATGCAACGCGAGACCCTCGACAGCTCTACCCCGTGAAGGCCGACACGCGTGCGACCGCGGGGACCGATGGAAGACTGGGCTCCGGCCCGGGCCCTCTCCGGGTTCCGGGACAAGCCGGCCGGTGGACGACCTGCTTCCCACGCGTCGTCCCCCGGTATCGGAAAGGCCCGGCCGGAGCCAATTCATTTCGTCGTCGCCGGACTGCCACCCCCTGCATGGAAGACCGGCGGCCGGTCAGCCCGCGGCCACAGCCTCCGGCTTGGCGAAGATTCCCCGGCGGAAGACAAGAAGCACAGCGGCTGCCCCCGCCACGTACAGGAACTCCGTTGCCTCCTCCCAGAAGGCGAACCACACAAGGTTCTCCTGGAACGGTCCGAGCAGAAATGCTCGGAACAAGGAGAAGCTGATCGCACCGCTCGCCGCGGCAAAGAACATCTTGGACCAGGGAATCGGGTATCGTTCCGCGAAGCGCAGCACTCCGAAGGAGGCCCCGAAAAGCGCCACGGCGACCACCGGAAGAAACCGAATCTCGTAGAGCTGGTGGACCGCCGCGTGCGTGTAGTTGTACGGCGTCCCGAGGATCCGCGTGTTGTACGACGTGGTGACGAAGGTTGCGCAGAGCGGCAGAAGCGACAGAACCATGAACGCCGGGAGCAGCAGCAGGAACAATCGGCGGAAGCCGCAGGGGGCATCCTGGTACTTGATGCACCCCCGACAGAGAGGGATGGCCGCACACCGCTCATCCGGATCGCTGTATCGGATGAACCGGCCGTCCAGAGCCGCGGCCACGGCATGGGTCGTGAAGCCGAATGCCGCGACCATTCCGAACGAATGAAGGTACTCGAACAGGGCCGAGGTCTCGCCGTACGCCAGGTAGTTCATGGCGCACATCACCTCACCCGCCAGAAACGCGATCAGGCCCCAGCGCAGCGACGACAAGGCGGCGCTCCGGCATCGCCTCAGTGTCAGGATCAGCACAAGCGATCCAAGCATGTACAGGGGCTTGATCACGAAGCCTGCCGCCACGGCCGCCCATTGTTCATACGACGGCATCGCGCGAAACGGCAGCCCCGACGCCTCGCCCGAACCGGACTGCATCGTGCAGAGCGACAACGGACACGACGCGCGGGCACCGGCGATCCACATCTGCATCCCGCCCCGAACGCTGATTGCCTCGAGCGCGGCCCGTTTTCGCAGGATCCGCGCCGCCAGGCTGCTGAGCAGTCCGCTGTCACACAGGGTCAGCAGGGTCCGTCCGCGGAATTCCGCAGGAACGTCCTCGGCGGAACGCACCGCGCGGACGGCTTCGTAGGGCCAGTTCCGCGCCGCAGGCAGGTGGCCCGCTTCGAATCGCTCCGGCGCCCGCACGTCCACCAACACAACGGGCGAGCCGCTTTCGGCCTCAAGCCTCTGCCTCGCCTCTTCCGCGGAGACAACCGGAACGCGAGCGAACACCCACCCGTACAGCAGCAGCGGCAGGATGCCCCCCGTCACGATCAGCCCGATCACTGCCGCGCGCAGCCCGCGGGTTTGTCCGGTCATGGGCTCCTCCTCAAGCAGTTGTGAATGCACGCCGGAACCATGCGGCCGTCGGCCTGCGGGTAGACGTTGCAGCATTTGCGGGCGCGCGACAGATCGAAGGAGTTGCGGTCCATGAAATGGTGGATGAAGAT
>CAZBFW010000027.1:0-15127 GCA_964491135.1 uncultured Phycisphaeraceae bacterium
CGAGCCCGCTCACGAATCGGACGACGAGAACCGGACCCGGAGAGCCTGTCATGCGAACGTCTGCCCGGAAGTGGTGTGCAGCCGTGGTGGTTCTGGTGGCGACGGCCGGCGTGTCGGCGGACGAGAAACCGCCCGCGGCCGGGGGCTCGTCCGAGTTGCCGGAAACGGAGCCGGTCCGGCTCGACGCCACGGTGGAGGTCCACGCGACGGAGGTCCTGGTTGACGGCTTTCTGGGGGTGGGTGTCGAGTGGAGCGCCTATCCCTGGTGGGATGTGTCGGAGGAGGACTGGCAGAAAGTCTTCCGGCGGCTGGAGTTCATGCGGCTTCCGCTGACTCGCGTGATGCTGGACGCGTTCTGGTACTGCCAGGGCTTCGACGCCCAGGGCGAGCCCGTCTACACCTGGGACACGCCCGCCATGGAGAAGCTGTACCGGCTTCTGGACTGGTGTCAGCGGAACAACACGGTGGTGATGATCGGGGAATGGGGCCGGCCCAACGGCCGGGACCTGGACCTGGCCGCCGACGATCCGAGGTGGACGAGAATCATCGCCGACTTCGTCGAGCACATGATCCACCGCAAGGGGTACACGTGCTTGAAGTACTACAACATTATCAACGAGCCGCACGGTTCGTGGACGGGCGTACGCTGGGACGAGTGGTACGCGGCGATCACCGGCCTGCAGCGTGAGTTCAAACGGAGGGGGCTTCTCGATAAGATCACGATTGCCGCGCCGGACGGCGACCGGTCGTTTACCACCCGTTGCCTGCGTCATGAGGCCCTGCGCGAGTTGACGGGCATCTATGACGAGCACTGGTACCTGCTGGCCCTGGAGGTTGAGCGAGGCCTGCCGGAGCTTTACACGCGTGAACAGCTTCGGCAGATTCACCGGCGAGACCCGGGCAAGCGCCTGATTCTCGGCGAGGTGGGACTGGCCGACGGGAAGACGGAGAAGGACCAGCAGCCGAACGTATACAAGTTCTGGTACGGAGTCTCCATGGCGGATGCGGCCATCCAGATGATCCGCGGCGGGATGTCGGGCTTCATTGCGTGGGACCTGGACGACTCGATGCACTTTCTCGGCGACGGCGGGGAGTCCATGAACGCCCTGTCGGACGTACGGCCGGACGACGCCTACGAGCGACGCAAGATCTGGGGATTCTGGAGCATCCTGGGCGCCGAGCACGGGACGCCCGAGGACGAACACATGCGGCCCTGGTTCTTCCCGTGGGCGGTGCTGTCGCGGGCCTTCCCCCCCGGCTGCCAGACGCTGGAGACGGACGCAACCGGCATCCCGGACCTGCGGGTGACCGCCGCTCGCATTCCCGCCGGGGGTCCGTACCACCTGTCGTTCGCGGTGGCGAACAACTCGCCGTGGCCGCGATACGTGAAGATTCGCGTGCCCGGACCGGCCGCCCGGGCGACGCTGGGCGTGTACGAGTATTTCGACGCCAACGGGGATGACGTGGTGGATTCCTGGCCGCGGGTGGCGGACGACGAGGGTCGGGACATCTTCCCCCGTTCCTCCCGGACCATGCCGGACGTGGACTTCCGCGGCGGGTTTGTGGCGAGTCTGCCGTCCAAGGGGGTTCTTGTCCTGACCACGCTGGAGCACGGGGACCCGGTCGCGCTGACCAGCGACGTGAAATCGGAGAACCGGCCGCCGAATTCCGGCATGTGACCGGTGGAGGCGGCGTGGCCCTCTAGAGTGAGAATTGCGGTGGAGTATCTCAGCAACCTGGACTACGGAATCATTCTGGCGTACTTCGGTGTATTGATCGGGGTCAGCCTGTATCTGCGCAAACTTGCCTCCCGGAACATGGAGTCCTACTTCCTGGCCGGCCGGCGATTGCCCTGGTGGGTGCTGGGCGTTTCCGGCATGGGCTACTCGCTGGACATGGCGGGCACGATGCTGATCGTCTCACTGCTGTACATCATCGGGCCGCGCGGCCTGTTCATCGAGTTTCGGGGGGGGCTGTCCCTCGCGCTGATCTGTCAGATGATCTGGACGGGCAAATGGCACCGTCGCTCCGGCTGCATGACCGTGGCCGAGTGGATGTCTTTTCGATTCGGCGAGGGTCGCACCGCGAGTTTCGCGCGGGTCGCCACGGCGCTCTGCTTCATCGTGTTCACCGCGAGCATGCTCAGCTACATGGCCGTCGGCGTCGGCCTGTTTCTTTCGCTGTTCATCCCGCTGCCGCCGATCCAGTGTGCCCTGATACTGCTGGGGCTGGCCACGGTGTACACGGCCGCGTCCGGCCTGTACGGCGTGGTCTTCTCGGACATGTTTCAGTGCGGGCTGATCATTCTCGGCGTCATCGTGGTGATCGTCATGGCCGTCGGGAAGGTCACGGATGCCGCCGGCTTCGCCGCGTTTGCCCAGAGCGTGTCCGGCATGGCGGAGTGGACGACGTCGTTCCCGCAGGTCCACGCGGAGATGCCGAAGGGGTACGAGCAGTACGAGCAGCTCCTGTTGTACACGATGTTCTTCCTCGTGCTGAACAAGCTGATCATCGGCGGTTTTGGCACGGGACACGAGCCGCAGTTCTTCGCCGCCCGAGACGAGCGGGAATGCGGCAAGCTGGCCTGCCTGTGGTCGGTGCTGATGACGTTCCGGTGGCCGATGATGATCTGCTATGCCATTCTCGGCATGTTCCTGATCCAGGAGTTCTTCCCCGACCAGCAGATACTGGCCCAGGCCGCCGAGCTGATCAAGAATCATCTGACGGTGGACGAGGCGACGTGGCGGGAGGTGCTGGCACAGATCAAGCAGAGCCCCGGCAACTACCCGGCGGAGCTGATCTCCGGTCTTCAGGGACTGTTCGGCGACAATTGGGGCCAGAAGCTGGACCTGTTGAGCTATGCCGGGACCGTCAACGCGGAACGGATCATGCCGTCGGTGCTGCTGTACAAGATTCCCGGCGGCCTGAGGGGCCTGATCCTGGTCACGCTGATTGCCGCCTCCAACTCCACCTTCGACGTGACCATGAACAAGGCTTCGGCCATGTTCACCAACGACATCTACCGGCGGTATCTGCGGCCGAAGGCCGCCACCCGCGAGTTGTTGACGGCCACGTACATCTTCTGCGCGGTGGTCGTGGCGATCGCGTTTCTCCTGGCTTACGTCACGCCCAACATCAACAGAATCTGGGGCTGGATCAGCATGGGGCTCGGGTCCGCCATCGGCATCCCCCTGTTGCTGCGGTTCTACTGGTGGCGATTCAACGGGTTCGGGTACGCGATGGGCATGATCGGAGGGCTTTTCGCCGCCATCGTCGTGCTGGTGATCGACACGTTCTACGTGGACATGAGCGAGGTGACCCAGTTCCTGATTCTGACGCCGATCAGCCTGTTGTGCGCCGTTCTGGGAACCTACCTGGCCGAACCCTGCAGCCGGGACGTGCTGGAGAACTTCTATCGCAAGACCCGGCCGTTCGGGTTCTGGGGCCCGTTGCGGGCGACCCTGGCGGAGCCCGTCCGCCGGGCCATGACCGTCGAGCACCGGAACGATCTGCTGGCGCTGCCGTGCGCGTTCGTCTGGATGGTCACGATGTACCTGCTGCCCATGCAGTTGATCATCAAGCAGTATGCGGCGTTTGCCGTCACCCTGGCGCTGTTCTTGACCAGCTTGGTGGGCATGTATAGATTCTGGTACAAGAACCTGCCGCCGGGAAGCGAGGCGGCAGACACGCCCGGTGATCGCCGCCAGGCTGACGCACGGAGTATGGACCCAGGTAGAGCCGACTGATGAAGCTGACTCGGTACGAGAAGAACCCCATCATTGCCCCCAACCCCGACCACGCCTGGGAATGCCGGGTGACCACCAACCCCGGGGCGTGGTACGACGCGCCCCGGCGCGAGGTGACGCTTCTGTACCGGGCGGCGGGAGACGACGCCGAGCACGTCATCCATCTGGCCCGGGCGATCAGCCGGGACGGGTACTCCTTCAAACGTTTCGAGCAGCCGGCGTTCTCCCCGAGCAAGGATGGGTTTGACGCGGGTTGCGTGGAAGACCCTCGCATCGTGAAGATCGGCGAGTACTTCTTTATCACCTACGCCGCGCGCTTCTTCCCGCCGGGGGAGTACTGGCGGAACGACAAGGCTCGATTCAAGGCGCCGACCTGCCCGCCCGATTTCCCGCGCGTGCTGAGGCAGAACAGCACGAGCACCGGACTGCTCCTGACGCGGGATTTCCAGACCTACATCCGCGCCGGCCGCCTGACCGATCCGACCATCGACGATCGGGACGTGATCCTCTTTCCGGAGAAAGTCGGCGGCAAGTACGTGATGCTGCACCGGCCGATGGCCTGGACCGGCCCGGAGTACGGCACGGAGTTTCCCGCCATCTGGATTGCCACCGGGGACGACCTTCTGCGGATGGGGCCGAGCCGGTTGCTTGCCAGGGCGAAGTACGACTGGGAACGCAAGATCGGGGGAAACACGCCGCCCCTCAAGACAAAGCACGGCTGGCTCACCCTCTATCACGCCGTCGGCGATGACAAGCGATATCGCCTGGGAGCGATGCTGTTGGATCTGGAGGACCCGGCGACGGTATTGCACCGGACGCCGGACTGGATCATCCAACCCGAAGAGGAATACGAGCTCGACGGCCCCTACGAAGGCTGCATCTTCCCCTGCGGCAAGATCGTCATCGACGGAACCCTGTTCGTCTATTACGGGGCCGCGGACCGATACGTCGCACTGGCCACCTGCCCGCTGCAAGAGCTTCTTTCCCACCTGCTCTCGTGCCCTGCCTAGCGGAAGGGATACAGACCGGACCGGAGAATGCGCACGCTCGTCCCGGCGCGAAGCGGCACGGCGTGGAGACGCCCGCCGCGGGAACGAGCGGATTCCGCCGCGGGGCGGCTGCGAGCCTCCGACCGCTGGGTCATTCGCTCTATTTCTGTCGTCGACGTCGAACGAATCCTGCCGCGGTTCTCGGACGCGGGATAAATCCACCGGCGGCCCGACCGAGTGGGTCCAGGGCCCAGGAGAGAATGACGAACGTCCGAAACGCATGGCCGGGCCCGCTCTGTGCCCCTGTGCACCAGGCGCCCTTCGTCCGGCACAAGGACAACCGGGCAACGGAAAACGCCGATACCCATGGAGGTCGCGGTTCTCCATTTGACGCAGCGTCGCAGCGGCTCGGTTATCAGGAGACCGGCGCATGCGGATCGGCCGGAATGACCCCTGCCCCTGCGGCAGCGGGAGAAAATTCAAGCACTGCCATGCCGGGCGTGAGGGCGCTCTCTCGCCCGTGCGCGCTGCGCCGGGAGGCGTCGCGTCGGCGCCGGTCCCTCGACCCTCCCGGTCGTCCAAACGCCGCAATTGTGACGGCTGTCAGGCCTGTTGCGGCCCGGCTCTGCGGATCAACCAGCCGTATCTCGTCGTTCCCCGGGGAGAAACCTGCCCATACGTCTGCGAGAGCGGGTGCTCCCGCTGGAACGTGGACCTTCCGGAGGTTTGTCGGGGTTTCCTCTGCAATTATCTCGTTGAACCGGGTCGGCTCCGCCTGGAGGAACGGCCCGACCACGTGGGGGCCATCGTCCAGCGTACGAGCGACCGGCTGACCCGGCTTTCCGAATGCCTGCCGAACGGGCTGAAGCGAACGCTGCGAAACCCCGTGTGGGGTCCCATCGTTCGACGCGACCTGCGTGCGGGCCGGCGGCTGCTGGTGTCGTTTTTCGACGACGCGGAGGACGCGGAGGCCATGCAGATCTGCCGGGCCAACGACGGCCTGCGCTGCGCGCTGGCCCTGTGTCACGAGGACGGCACGCCCGTGCGCGTGGTGGAAGAGCCGGTATGTGAACGCAAGTTGTACCGCGTGGCCCTCCTGGGAGATCCCCGCCACACCGTCGATGCGGCTCTCCTGATCGAACGCCTGGGCGATCAGGACTCTGTCGTCCTTTCTCACCCCGATGACGCGGACGCGTCGTCGCGCGTCTGGTTCTGCTTCCGGCGCAGACAGGCCGACCTGCTGCTGGCCCTCCATCCGCACCTGGACGCCACGGCCCTCACCGGCTGTTCGACCGGCGGGGAGGCGTTCCCCTTCTTCCGGCCAACCGCAGGCTGACCTGGTCCATGCATTTGTAGTTGGCGGCGGGAAAAGCAAAACGCCGAAGGGAGCCCGGCGCCACCCACTTCACGGCCGTGTGATAGCGGCGCCGCACGCGACCGCCGCGGACGCGACAGCCGTACAGACGCAATGTGATCGCGAAATGCGAGTAGGCGTGTTCGACGGTGGCGATGGGTGCTCCGACCGCGACCTTCAGCCCCAGCTCCTCGTGAATCTCACGGAACAGGGCCGCCTCGTCCGTCTCGCCCGGCTCCCGTTTGCCGCCGGGGAACTCCCACAGGCCGCCGAGCAGTCCCTTGGCCGGCCGCCGACCGATCAGCACACGCCCGTTCCTTTCGATCACACCGGCCACGACGTCGTGGTGAGGCACCGGCTTGCGCGGTCGACGGCGCGGCAGGGCGTCCACGAGGCCCTCTTTGCGGGCGAGGCAGACGAGGCGTACCGGGCAAGTGACGCACTGCGGACGGCGCGGCGTGCAGATGCGAGCGCCCAGTTCCATCAGGGCCTGGTTCCAATCGCCCGGATGGCGCGCGGGAACCAGGGCCTCGGCCAGGTCCCACATCCGTTCCACGACGATCGCCTCATCCACCGGGTCCTCGATCGCGCACAGCCGCGCCAGCACACGCTTGACATTCCCGTCCACGACGGCCGTCCGCTGCCCGAACGCGATGCTCGCGATGGCTCCGGCCGTGTACCGGCCGATGCCCGGCAACCGCCGAATCGCCTCGTACGAACGCGGGAATCGGCCCTTGTGTTCTGCGATGATCACCTTCGCCGCCGCGTGCAGGTTGCGGGCTCGGCTGTAATACCCCAGGCCCTCCCACAACTTCAGCACCGCGTCTTCGCGAGCGCCGGCCAGCCGACGCACCGTCGGAAAGGCTCTGAGGAAGCGTCGGTAGTATGGCAGCACGGCCTCGACCCGCGTCTGTTGAAGCATGATCTCCGAGATCCAGATGCGGTACGGATCTCGCGTTCGCCGCCAGGGCAGGTTTCGGGCGTTCGTTCGGAACCAGCACAGCAGGGCGCGTGTGAAGGACCTCCGCGAGCGTTGCATCGCAATGCAGTGGGCCGCGGGCATGGGGTCGGGGCGCGGATCCCGGGTCTGTCGATCCATGGGCTCACCGGAGTCGCTCGGCGCGGCGGCCGGGCCGTCGCATCAACCGAACTGGTAGTGCTTCCGCACGGGGGCGGACACCTCCCAGACGCAACGCAGACCCTTGGGGAAGACCACGCGGTCGCCCGGACCGAATGACACCATGCCGTCAGGCGTTCTGACGGTCACCCGGCCCTCCAGGATGTAGCAGGTTTCCCGCTCGTCGTATTCCCAGTCGAACGTGGACACCTCGCACGACCAGGTGGGCCATGTCGTCATGGCGGCGATCTCCGCCTCGGTGGGCCTGCGGACTTCGATGGCTGCGTTCATTCGATGTCTCTCTGCTGGATGCTCCGGCCCGCGGTCCGGTCGCTTCCATCATAGAAAGGGCGGTTGCTTCCGACAAGACGCACGGCGCTGAACGGCGTCTCCACCAGGATACCGGTCGCCGCTATAATCCCCACGTCCGTCCGGGAGACGAGCCCCGCGCGGGCAGGAGAACTTCATGGCGGATGCCCCTGAGGATATCAAGGTTCGACGGTCCGAGCGGACGATTGCGATTCGCTGGGCGCCGGACGACACGCGCGTGTACAAGGCTTGCGACCTGCGCTGCGGGTGTCCCTGCGCAGGCTGCGTGGACGAACACACGGGCAAACGCACGCTCGATCCGGCCACGGTGCCCGATGACGTGACCGTGGAGAGCGCCGAGCTGGTCGGACGTTACGGGTTGCGCATCTGCTGGTCCGATGGGCATGCCACCGGCATCTATACGTGGCGTTTCCTGTCGGCGTTCCCATCGTACGAGCGAGTCTGAGTCACCGGCGCGCGTTGGTGCCGGAGCGTGGCTGCATCGACGGCAGTCTGCGGCATTCCAATCAGTCCAGCGCGAATGCGCTCCGCCGGCGCAGGAAGGCGACGGCCAGGCCGGTCAGCAGGAACGCGACAACCGGCATGTCGGGCCGCCATACGACATCCGTCGTCAGCGGGTCGCCACATTCCTCACGATCGCTTGTAAGCGGTGGTAATGCCGGACCCCAAGCAGAGTCTGGATGGTCATTCGAGGGCACGGCGATGCGGATGGCTCCATCCCATGCTTCGGCCTGCACCGGGGCGACATCGACGGCACAGGGTGTGTATGCGAGACGGTCTTCCGTGACGAGTTTCAGCTAGCGGTCAGTTGCAGGCAGAGGATTAAGAAGCGGGCAGGGGACGGTACGAGCAGGCGGGGCGGCTTGGATGGCCGATGTGCCCAGAATCGCCCACGCTGTGGCTGTGGCAACCCCGCGGGCGGTCCGGGCGAGCCGTGTTGTGAAGGCGCATACCATGCCGTCTACCTCGTGCCGTCGGGCCGTGCCTGAGTGGGCCGCGTGGCGCGATACGGAATTCACATGGGTGATGTACGATATCGCGGCGTGATCGGGGCCAGCGGCCGATAAAACGCGGGTTCGCCGTGCCACTGAACCAGGAGCGGTCTTCGGCTGTTGACGGCCCCCCGTGTTGTCCGGATTGCGGCTGCTACGGATTGATCCTCCGTCCAGTAAAACGGTACTATGGCCGTCCTCGCTGTAATGCGCGTCCCGCGCAGGACGCGGAGTGTGGGTAGTCATTTCCGCATAGGACGTTGGCACGGCGTTGCGCTCGAGTGGCTGCACGCACGTGCCCGTGAGGGGAACATCATGGGAAACCATTCACAACGGGACAATCGTTCGTATCGAAGCGGGTCGGCGTGGTTGGCGCCGGTCATCGGCGTACTAGTGGGCATCGCCGGACCGCCGATTTGCCGCGCGGCCCTTCCGCTTCAGTTCGCGAGCCAATGGGGCGGGCCAAGTCAAGCGGTCGCAGTGGGCGGGGGCTTTGCGTACCTCGGCGTGGGGCAGCGACTGGTGGTGCTCGACCTGACCGATCCGGCCAATCCGGTGTTTGTGGGGCAGTCTGAGGCATTGCCGGATGCGGTGAGGGGCGTGGCTGCGTACGGATCATACGCGTGTGTCACGCTTGGCTGGGCGGGGTTGGCGGTGCTGGATATTTCGGATCCCACGGCCCCGAGCCCGATCGGCTGGTGCGACACGGACGGTGAGGCGCTGGATGTCTTTGTGGACGGTGACCACGCGTTCGTTGCAGACGGTTTCAACGGCCTTGTTGTCGTCAACATTCTCGATCCGTTTGCACCTGCGGTCGAAGGCAGCTGCGACACGTCCGGCCATGCGCGGAGCGTCGTGGTGTCGGGCACTCTGGCGTACGTTGCGGATGGCACGGCGGGGTTGCAAATCATCGATGTGACGTTTCCGGACAGCCCCGGCTGGGTCGGCGGCCTGGCGCTGGCGGACGAGGCTTCGGGCGTCGCCGTTGCGGGCGACTACGCGTACGTGGCGGCCCACTGGAACGAGGGACTGGCCGTCGTGGATGTCAGCGTTCCCTCCGCGCCGAGCTGGATGGGGTCGTGCAACACGGACGGCCTGGCGATCGATGTGATGGTATCCGGCAACTACGCGTTCGTGGCCAACGGCTGGAACGCGCTGGCGGTTGTTGACGTCAGTACCGCGACCCAACCCACGCGGATTGCGATGCTCCCGACATTCGGCTGGGCTGAGGAGCTTGCACTCTACGGCGACTATGTCTTTATTTCCGACCTGGCTCGCGGGATGCAGGTGATCGACGTGACGGTTCCGGGCTCGCCCGTTGCCGTCGGCGGCTACCATGAAACCAGCGGCCAGGTCACCGATGTTTCGGCCGAGGGCAACCTGGTCTACATATCGGACGGCGGCGGGGGAGGCGGGGTGAAGGTGATGGATGCCTCTAATCCGTTTGTCCCCATGCGGCTGGGCAGCGCGCCCACTCACGAATTCGCCTGGGGTCTGACGCACGCCGGCTCGTTCGTGTACCTGGCGGACGGATGCGCGGGCTTTGGCGTGGTGGACGTGAGCGATCCGAACAACCCGTACCGCCGGGGGGAAGTGAACCCAGGCTGTGCCGCTCGCGATATCGTGGTGGACGGCTCGTATGCCTACCTGGCCATGGACGGCGGGCACGGACTGCGGGTGATCGAGATCTCGAATCCTGACTCTCCGTTTGTTGCCGGCGTCTGGGAGGATGCCAGTTATCCCGGATACGCCCTGGGTGTGGCCAAGTCGGGGGACTATGCCTATCTCGCGGACGCGGACCAGGGCGTGCAGATCATCAGTGTCTTCATGCCGACCTTGCCGACGTGGGTGACACGTTATGACACGGACGGGGCTGCTCGCGACGTGGTCGTATCCGGCGATTACGCATTCGTGGCCGACGACTGGATGGGCGTGCTCGTGCTGGACGTCAGTGATCCGGCCAACCCGTACGAGGCGGGCCGCTGCAACGACTGCTGGCCCGCGGCCGGGCTCTTCCTGGACGGAACGGACCTGTACGTGGCTGCCTACGACCGGGGCGTTCATGTGGTCGACGTTTCGAGTCCGGCCACCCCGACGCTGATGGAAACCTACGATACACCGGGGTCGGCGTCGCGCGTGTTCCTGGCGGGGAATAATCTCTACGTCGCGGACAACTTCGACGGACTGGTCATCTTCTCACGGGGAGGCTATTTCTGGCAGAATCCGATGGGCGGCGCCTTTGGCGACCCGTCCAACTGGACGCCGCCCGGGCCGCCGCCGCCGGGGGAGAGCGCCACGTTCAACCTTCCGGATGCCTATACCGTCGATTTCGACGCGAATTACACGAACACGCTGGCACGCGTATATGACGGCACCGTTACGTGGGACTTGGCCGGCTACACGTACGACCTTACCGGGTATCCCTCTCTCCTCGTCGGAGGTATGACAGGGTTTGTGCCGGAGCTGGATGTTCTAGACGGTACGCTCACCGGTCAGTCGGCCGTGCTGGGGCAGGCTTCGGGCAGCGAAGGCATTGTGAACGTGGCCGGCGCGACGAGTCAGGTTACCTTGGCCGACCAGCTCTCGCTGGGCCACGCAGGCGCCGGCTGGCTGAGCATCTACAACAACGGATCTGTCTCGGTCGGCGGCAGCACGCTGATGGGTGTGGCAGGCACGGGATACGGAATGCTCTACCTGGACAGCGGCGGCCAACTGAACAGCGCGGCGTACGCCGCCGTAGGCGAGGCGGCTGGGTCGGAGGCCGAGGCATACATCTATGGGCCTGTCACAGCCTGGGAGGTGACCGGCACCGACAATGCCCTCAAGATCGGCGAGTTCGGCGTCGGCTACATGAGCATCTACGACGCCGGCCGCGTGACGAACGCCATCGGGACCCTGGCCACGTATGCGGGCTCGGAGGGGTACGTGACCATTGCCGGTGACGGGTCCGTCTGGGAGAACACCAACGCGTTGTTCATCGGGCGAGAAGGCCTGGGGCAGCTTCTGGTCGTGAACCACGGCCTCCTCGACACGGCCACGCTCAACAGGATCGGCGAGTTGCCGGGCTCGGTGGGCGAAGTGTTCATCGACGGAGACGGGTCGCGGTGGCTGGCCGAGGAGGCCGAGATCGATGTCGGCACGGAGGGAGAGGGGACCCTGAACATTGAGGAGGGCGGCGAGGTGAGCGCCCGCTCGGTCCTGGCCGGGGTGTTCATCGGGGCGGACGGAGACATTCTTGTAACCGGTACCGATTCCCTGATGCACACTGCACAGGGCACTCTGATCGGACGGGAGGGGGTCGGCACCCTTACGGTGGAATCCGGCGGGCTGGTGTTCGTGGGCGAATGGCTGGCCGTCGGCGAGCAGCCGGGCGGCGAGGGCTGGGTCACGGTGCATCAAGGCGGCAACGCCGACGTGAACGGGGTCGATCTGGGCATCCTGGACGGAAGCACGGGCCACCTGACCGTCACGGACCCCGATGCCACATTCCTGAGCCGGCGCCAGATTCGCCCCGGGTATGGCGCGACGGGCACGATGGAAGTGTCCAACGGTGCCACGGTAACCTCGTGGATGGGAACCTCGCCGACCAGTTCCAGCGGCATCATCGGTTCCCAGGCCACGGCAGTCGGCACGGTGACGATTCGTGATGCTGATTCCACCTGGAGCCAGGATGGAACGCTCAACATCGGCTGGTATGGCTCCGGGATGCTGAACGTCGAGAGCGGGGGGCTTGTGGAGAGCGCCGACGGCATCGTCGCGCGGTATGCGGAATCGGTGGGCCAGGCCACGATCACCGGTGCCGGATCGCGCTGGTCTGTGGGCGGCTCGCTGAGCGTGGGCGGGACAATGACCGCAGCCGGCGGTACGGGCACCGTGAACGTCCAGAGCAGTGGCGCCATGTATGTCGGCGACACGCTGCTGTTGTGGCCCGATGGCCGGGTGAACGTTGTCGGTGGCCGCGTGGCGGTGGGCGCCGGCCTGACCGCACCGCAGGCCGACACTATGGCGCTGCACGCCGACGGTACGCTGGCCGGCACGGGAACCGTCCAGGCGGACGTGGTCGCGGACGGCGGGCAGGTGACGCCTGGCTCATCGATCGGCCGGCTGACGATCGACGGCGATTTCACCCAGGCGGTGGGCAGCGTCCTTCGTATCGAGATCGGCGGCACCGATCCGCTGACAGAGCACGACGTGCTGATCGTGACGGGAGCGGCTCAACTGAACGGGACGCTGGCCGCAACGCTCACGGGCGGGTTCATGCCGGTACCGGGCGACCGGTTCGAGGTCGTAACGGCCACTTCGGTCTCTGGTCCGCTGGCGTCGGCCGACCTGCCGGAGGTGCCGGGCCTGCGCCATTACGTCGACGTTGGCCCATCGACGGCGGCCGTGGTCGTTACGTACGCGGGGGATCTCGACGGCGACGGCGACGTGGACCTGACGGATTATGTGGGGCTGGCCGACTGCCTGAACGGCCCGAACGTTTCCACGCCCCCGCCCGGCTGCACCGCGGCCGAGTTCGAGGCGGCAGACCTCGATTTCGATGACGACGTGGACCTGGGCGACTTCGCGATGTTTGCCGGCACCTTCACCGGGTGAGGCGCGAGCCCAGGGCGGCACGGCGATGGGCCATTGCCACCGGACGTCATCCATCCGGCGCGGCACGCCGGCAGCAGGTCCGGGGCCAGGATCGCCGTCATGATGTCATTATCGGGCCGGGCCCGGCCTCGTTGACAGCCGCATGGCCGGCGTCTAGGATGCAGGGTCGGTCGTGGCAACCCGTTGCGGGGTTCGGTCCGCGACTTGACCGGGGCGTGGCTCAGCCTGGCTAGAGCGCTGCGTTCGGGACGCAGAGGTCGCTGGTTCGAATCCAGTCGCCCCGAGTGACGTAAACCCTGCCGAATGCCGAAGTTACGGCATACCTAACCAAGTGAGTTAGTGCGGCCTAGAAACCGGAAATGCGCGTAATTTACGCGCAGGAGCCGCACCAATGCCAAAGTCAGAACACGTACCGAAGCTGAGTGAACACCGGGCGTCAGGCCGCGCCTTCGTTCGGCTGACGCGAGACGCCGCACCGATCTACCTGGGCCGCTACGGCACGCCCGAAGCGCGGGCCGCGTACGATCGCGTCCTGTGCGAATGGCTGGCAGGCGGCCGCGTGCAGCCGTCGACAGTGATCGGCCGCACGTTGTCCGAAGTGCTGGCCGCCTACAGCGACTTTGCCGACGGCTACTACCTGGGCACCGACGGCAAGCACAGTGCCGAATGGTGGCACATGCGGCGGATCATGGGCTACTTGCGAACGCTGTACGGCAGCACGCCCGCCGCGTCGTTTTCGCCGCTGGCGTTGAAGGCCGTTCGGGCGAAGCTGGTACGCGACAAGTACCCGCGCAAGTCGGTCAACATGGACGTGCAACGGATCAGGCGGCTGCTGAAGTGGGCTGCGTCCGAAGAATTGATCGACGTTAGCGTGTATCAGGCGCTGACGACAGTCGACGGCCTGCGGGCGGGCAAAACGGACGCACCCGAACGCGATCCCGTGCGGCCGATCGACGACGCCAGCGTCGACGCGATCCGCCCGTACGTGTCGAACCCCGTGTGGGCGCTGATCGAATTGCAGCGGCTGACGGGTGCCCGGGCGGGCGAACTGCTGCAAATGGCACGCCACGATCTGGACGCCAGCGACGCGGCCGTGTGGGCCTACCGTCCGCGGCAGCACAAGTCCGCGCACCGCGGCCGCGACCGCGTGATCCACCTGGGGCCGAAGGCGATCGCCGTCGTGCGGCCGTTTCTGACGGGCAAGCCCGCCGACGCGCCGTTGTTCAGCCCGCAGGACTCCGAAGCCGATCGACTGGCCGAACGGCACGAAAAGCGAAAGACACGCGAGTCGTGCGGCAACGTGCCCGGGTCGAACCGGGTCCGCAGGCCGCGACGCAAGCCGGGTGATCGGTACACGACGGCGTCATATCGTCGGGCGATCGCGCGGGCGATCGACGCCTACAACGCCGAAGCGAAGAAACACAAGCGGCCGGTTATCGAACACTGGCACCCGCATAGGTTGCGGCACAGCGTCGGCACGAACATAAGAAAGCGTTACGGTGTCGAAGTCGCCCGCGTCGTGCTGGGTCACAGTGACATACCGACGGCACTGATCTACGCCGAAGCGGACGAACAAGTGGCGCGGCAAGTCGCCGCAGAAGTGGGGTGAAACGTGTTGCAGCGAATACTTGACGCGGCGTGCCGCGAAAGGGCGGCCCGGCTGGGCCTGCGGGTGATCTGGCCGCAGGACGAACGGCGGCCCGCACCGAAGCGGCGACGCAAGGCGAAGCGTGATCGTGAACGAACGAAACAGTAGAATACACCGGGCAGGCCGCGACGGCGGCCGAACGCCACCTGGGCGTCGGACTTCGCACTACCGATCCGACGTTCAGGCGGCGGCCCGACGAAAGGTAGTGCAACGTGTCCGCAAACGAAGTATTGATCGTGATCCGAAGGCTGGTTTATGTCGGCCTGCCCGCTGTGCCCGTCGACTTGACAACCGTCGACTTCAGCGGCGGCGACTGGGCGGACTTGATCGTCCGCCAGCAGGATCCCAACAACTA
>CAZBFW010000028.1:0-14821 GCA_964491135.1 uncultured Phycisphaeraceae bacterium
TACACCCTATCCTACACTCTTTCCCTACACGACGCTCTTCCGATCTACCGTACTCAAAGGCGCGATGCGGGAGCTGTGGGTTTCGTTCATCATCAAGGTTCTGGCGATTGCGGCCTACCAGGTCATGAATATGAGTTTGGTCCCGTGGCTTCTCCGCGACTTCGGTTACAGCGAGCAGGAGGCCCTTGGCCTCGTCTTGACGTGGTCCATCCTTATGACGGTTTTCACCGTGCTCGTCGGCTCCCTGACGGATGCCATCGGGTTGCGCAGGACATTCCTGCTAGGTGTGTTGGTCTGCCTGTTCGCGCGTTCTGTGATGACGTTCACGACAGTGAAATGGCTGGCATTGGCCGGCGGCCTGTTCCCTTTGGCCATCGGCGAGGCGCTGGGCACGCCGGTCCTGGTCGCCGCCATCCGTCGATATTCCACAACCGACCAGCGATCGATTTCATTCTCCCTGTTCTACGTGCTCATGAATGTTGGCTTCCTGATCGCCGCCTACATTTTCGACTACGTGCGTTGGGGGCTGGGCAAGGACGGCTGCCTGACTCTGCCGCTGTGCGGCCTGACCATCACTACCTACCGGACTCTGTTTCTCGTAAGCCTGGGCATCCAGTTGATTCTCCTGCCGATCCTCTATTTCGGCATACGCGAGGGCGCCGAAGCGACCGACGAGGGCGTAAAGATCGTACCTCAGCAGTCCAAGTATCCGGGAGCGAGCATGTGGAACGCTTTTCGCCTGACGGTACGCGACTCCGTGCGAGACACGGTCCGATTGTTCGCCGCGATGGGACGTCAGACCGGGTTTTACAGGCTCCTGTCCTTTCTCATGCTGATCGCGTTCGTCAAGCTCATCTACAAGCAGATGGACTATGTCTATCCCGAGTTCGGCATGCGCGAGTTGGGGGAAGACGCCCCCGTCGGACGCCTCTGGGGAATCAACTCCGCCCTGATCATTGTACTCGTTCCCTTTGTCGGCGCCCTGACGCAGAAGATATCCGCTTATCGAATGGTGACTCTGGGCAGCATCATTTCCGCGGTGTCGGTGCTGTTCATGACCCTGCCTACGGCATGGTTTCAGCCCATTGCGGATAGCGCGGTCGTACGGTGGACGGCACACGCCTATCTGGGCTTGTCCGGTGGCGTGAATCCCTGGTACGTCATCATCTTTCTCTATGTCGTGCTTCTTTCGTTTGGCGAGGCGGTCTACTCGCCTCGCGTGTATGAGTATGCGGCTGCCATTGCGCCGAAGGGACAGGAGGCCTCCTATGGCGCGCTCTCCTACATCCCCTTCTTGCTGCCGAAAATCCTGGTCGGGACGATCTCCGGTGTGCTGCTGGCCGAGTACTGTCCAGCGACGGGCCCGCGACACTCGCAGACCATGTGGTTGATCATCGCCCTGATGATGATGATCTGCCCCCTGGGCCTGATTGCGCTAAGCCGCTGGATTCGGGTTCCCGAAGCCGGCCGCAATGAATGAGGTTACTGATTGCCGTCGCGGACCGTGTAGGTCCCACCTGCCGGGCGGGACCCTGGGGACCGGTCGATGAATGCCTGCAGAGGCCCCTTCCGGCAGAAGGGGCCGACCGAGTGGCTGACGGAACCGGCCAACGATCAGCAGGTGCTCCGCGCCCGCCGCGAAAACCAGCTGCGTCCCCGTTGTGTTCTACCCCGCTGTAATCCGAGAGCCCTTTCGGAATCGGCGGCGGCAGCGGCCGGTTCGTGGAACAATCATATCTCCGAGGCGACATGCGTGGCGGGCTGGAGGTTGTGCAACCATCCGTTCTCATCTGCTGATGTTCGGGATTCCCACCGGAGGGGGACCGAGATGGTTCCGGCGCACCGGGATCGGTCCGGCGAATCGGGCAATGCCCGTTTTGTCGTGAATCTCGGTTCAGCAATCTCCCGTCTACTCGCCGCAGTCGGGGGCGGAGGGAATGTTCGGGCCGCTGAGGCATCCGGCCAGAACGGCGTAGTCGGCTGCTTCCAGCACGGCGTTGCCGTCGAAGTCGGGCGACAGCAGATCGTCCGCCAGGTCCGGCCGGCCGGAGGCGAGCTGCAGCGCGGCATAGTCCTGCAAATCCACGTCCGCATCGCAGTCCAGGTCGGCCACCCGACGGGGGAGAAGCATGCTGGCCGCGTCGAGGCCGAAGTTGTCGACGTCCTCCACCGGGCCGAAAGCGGCCACCAGCTCACGGTTGCGGGCCACGACGTATCCGCGGGTCGAGAGCAGGTCTCCGTCCGTGATCGGGCCGAGGATCTCATCGTGGAACCCGACCTCCGTCGAGAACCAGATCTCGCCTTGCGGCCGCAGGATTACGGCGTCCAACCCGTAGTCCATTGGCGCCGGCGAGGGCATCGGGTGGAAGTTCGCCAGCAGCGCGGCGTTCGTGCGCACAATCCGCCCGCGGGCGGAGAGCAGATCGCCCTGGCGGACCGTCACGCCGAGGGACTCGGAGAAGAAGTCCTGCTCGGTCGAGAACCAGATGTCCCGGTTTGGTGCACGCACCACGGCGTCCAGCCCGTCGTCCGGCACCGGCGGCATCCGCATGAAGGCGGCCAGCAGCTCTTCGTTGGTTCGCACGACGTAGCCCGCGTCGGAGAGCAGGTCGCCCGGCTTGAGCCATCGGCCGAGGCTCTCGCTCCAGATCGGCCCGAAGTCCTCCTCGAACGAGAACCAGATCTGGCCGAACGGCCCGGGCACCACTGCGTCGAGCCCCAGGTCCGGGACGACCGGCATGATCCCGAGGTGGACGGTCAGTTCGTGGTTGGTCCGGACCACGTACCCCCGCGGGCTCAGAAGGTCGCCGTCGCTGATCGGGACGATGGCGCCGGACGGCGAGAGGGAGCCCGCGCCGAACCCGATCTCCGTCGAGAACCACAGGTCGATCGGCGGCGGAGGCGGGTGTACCTCGAAGGCCACGATGTTCACGCACATGGTCCCGTCCGGGATGTTGCCGTTGCAGCCCGAGACCACCAGGCCGCTGTTTGCCAGCGTTCCCGCCAGGTGCAACGGCTGCGGCACCGGCAGTCCCCCTTGCCGGGTGGTCAGGTGCAGTTCGAACGCGATTTCGCCCGTGTACATGTTCCATGCCCCGATGGAGCGCACCGTGGGATCCTGGAACATGAATAGCGGTTCCGGCAGCAGGCCGTCGGGTGTGAAGTCCGGCGCCACCAGTTCCGCCCCGTCGACGGAGAGCCCCACCGTGCCGGGAATGCTGATGACCGGCACGCTCGGATCACCCAGGAACAGGCGCACGCACCCCAGCAGCTTGGATTCGGTGGAACCCGCAAACAGCGTGAACTCCACGTTGCTCTTTCCGGGATGCAGGGCGAATTGCGCATGCCGCGGCAACGGCGGCGGCGTGCCCCAGATCGGACGGGCGACGACGTGGATCACCGTGTCGTAGCAGTACATTCCGTTGATCGAGACCACGATGTCGATTTTCGGGAACTCCGCGCCGCCGGGAACAAGCCCGCTATCGAAATGTTGGACGGGCTCGCCATTGACGCTCAGGTCCAGCTCCAACTGGTGCACCACCGCCACCTCGCCTCCGACGCGATAGGTCCCTGAGCCGGTGATAACCAACTCCTGCGCGCTGACGGGCGCCGTCCAGTGCACGTCGGTCACCGCGTACCGGGTGAAGAGCGGATCGGCGCTGCTGCGCGTGAGGCGAAAGGTGCCGTGGATTGGCACTTCCTCCTCGAGCGGGCACAGGCACGGCTCATAGCAGCCTCGCTGGAACGTGCTGCCGGGCGCAAGCTCGTACACCACGGGCAGCGTGACCGATGCCTGTCCCGAGGCCGCCTGGGCGGCGACCAGCAGAACGACGGCTGCAATGATCACCCACCAGACGCGCCGCGACGGCATGACCAGAGCGTGCATGACCATTCCTCCTGTTATTGACTGGACATGGACCCGCCGCGTGAACCTGGCGAGAACGCGGCCTCAACGGAGCGATCGCATCCGACCCTGCGAGCGCAGGGATTCTACCACGTCAAACGGGACCGCGGAAGCGAGAACACCGCAACGTTGCGTGCCTGCAACGGATCGTCGAACACCCGGCGCGGAAAGTGTCGCTGTATGTCAGCCGTGCCGTTCTGCAGGCCGGTCAGGTTGTATCCGCAATGCGGGCAATGGAGCATGGGCGCGTCCACCTCCAGGGCCGGAGATTTCCCGTTCGACGCCGATTGCACACCAACGTTTCGGGGGCGGCCCCCGGCGGTTCGTATTTGGGGGTTGACGCGGCGTGCGTGGGACGGTACGAATGTCCGCGGTCACTGGTGGCTGCCTGTCGGATACAGGCGGCAGAATCGGGAATCCGGTGAAAGTCCGGAACAGCCCCGCTACTGTGACCGGGAACGAAAGCCGCATAACAAGCCATTGCCCCGGCTGAATCGGGGTGAGAAGGTGCGGTGAGTAGGTGTCGGCGAACCCGCCGGCGGGCCCGGAAGTCAGGAGACCGGCCAGGGCGACCAACCTCAACAGGCCGGCGACTTCGCGGGAAAGCTCGGTGGTCAAATCCGCTTGGAAACCCCCTGATTGGTCAACCAGCCATACGCGCATGGGTGTTCCTCGTGCGGTGATTGGCCGGCCGCTCCGCGGAATCGCGAATTGCGAATAGCGAATTTGCAGAATTGCGAAGGGCGGCCGCATCTGCGCGCGCCATGACGCCCGCGCTGCCGGCAGGTGACCATCCGCAATTCCCCATTCGCAATCCGCAATTCAACGGAGGCGCGAGATGAAGCGAGCGAGCGTGATGAGAGTGTTTGTTGTGGCCGTTCTGGGACTTGTGTCGGCGGGATCGGCGACGGGCCGCGTGGTGGATTTCGAGGAGTTCGCCGCGCTGTGGGTCGGGGCGGACGGATCGGGCGGGTTCACGAGTGAGGGCGTGTCCTTCGCGAACTCGTACACGGACTACGGCGGCGGGTTCTTCGCGTGGGACGGCTGGGCGGTGTCGAATCACACCGACACCACGACTGCCGGCTACACAAACCAGTTCAGCGCGATCACCGGCGGCGGGGCCGGTGGGTCCGCGTTTTACGGGGTTTCCTACGTACCCGGCTACGAAACGGAACCGACCATCCTGCTGCCGGGCGGTTCCATGCCGGTCTCGATGGAAGTGACCAACACGACGTACGCGGCGTTGTCGATGTTACAGGGCGACGCCTATGGCAAGAAGTTCGGCGGCACGGACGGTCATGACCCGGACTGGTTCAAGCTCACCATCACCGGGCTGGATGATGCCGCCGCCCCCATCGGGTCCGTCGATTTCTACCTGGCGGACTACCGGTTCGAGGATGACGCGCTGGATCACGTCGTGCAGCGGTGGACCCTGGTGGACCTGACCCCGCTGGCCGTCGCGCGGGCCCTGCGTTTTGAAATGACCTCGTCGGACGTCGGCGCGTTCGGCATGAACACGCCGGCCTACTTCGCGATGGACAACCTTGTATTCGTGCCGGAGCCGGCCCCGGCCCTGCTGCTTCTGGCGGCCGCGGCCCTGCTCCGTCGTCGCGGGCTTTCCAGAGAAGAAGGAGGCAACGCGTGATGAACGGCATCCGCACGGTCTGCCGCCCGGACCGGCAATCTCGCGAAGGCTTCTGCTGTGGGACCGCCCCGGCGCGCCGGGATCCAGCTGGTAGCCCCTTTTTCCGGTCTCGAGTCTCTAGTCTCCAGTTCTCCAGTGTTTGTGGGACCGGCTTTCCTCTAGTTTCCAGTTTCTCGTTTCCAGTTCTCCAGTGTCTGTGGAACCGGCTTTCCAGCCGGTCCAGGCTGCTGGTCTGCCTTCTGCCCTGGGCGCTGCCTGCAACCCCCGCCCCGGCCCAATCCCCGTTTGCCTCGGCCGTCATCGCCTACGACCCCGCCCCGGGCCAGTTTGTGAACGACCCGCTTTTCAGCGACCCGACCAAGGCCATCGGCCGGCCGTACGGCGGCGGGTTCTCCGATCCGGGCAACTCGTCGCTGGTTTCGCTGGGCGGGTTCGGCGGGTCGATCGTGCTGGCGTTTGACCACACCGTCCGTGACGATCCGGCCAATCCCTTCGGACTGGATGCCATCGTGTACGGCAACGCCCTCTACGTCGGCGCCAACTTCAATCGCCGCTGGGCGGAGTGCGGCTTCATCGAAATCAGCCGTGACGTCAACGGCAACGGCCTGTCCGACGATCCGTGGTACCTGATCCCCGGATCGCACATCACGGACCCGGCAGGTCAGTATGAGGTACAGGCGTGGGATGATGACGTGCTCGACGCCACCTTCCCGCCGGACGACGAGGGCTGGATTCCACCCGGTCGAAGCGGAACATGGAGCACCGCCGGGTACCGCCTGCCGCCGGACGTTTTTGAGACCATCGTCGTGTCGAACCCCAACGGCCTGGACGCGACGGCGGAAGGCATCTTCGGCTACGTGGATTTCACGCCGACGCTGAAGCTCGGCGACCTGAACGGCGACAATGTGATTGATGACCCAACCGCGCTGCCCGAGGAGTTTTACGCCCGGCCGGACAATCCGTTTGTCGTCGGGTTGACGTCCGGCAGCGGCGGAGGCGACGCATTCGACATCGCGTGGGCGATCGATCCGGCCACGGGCGAGCCCGCCGGCCTGGACGGCTTTGACTTCATCCGGATCACGGTGGGGGTCAACCGGGTGATTCTGAACACCTCGCCGCCGCTGAACGAGCTGTCGACGGAGATCGACGCGGTGGCGGACGTGGCGGAGGGCCGGCCGGGCGATGCGGAGAACGACGGGGACATCGACCTTCAGGATTTCGCGATATTCAGCGGATGCCTGAACGAGCCGGACGAGTCGGCTCCGTCGAGTCCATGCCGCGTGATGGATTTCGACCAGGACACCGATGTCGACCTGGCGGACTGGGCCTCTTTCCAGGGGGTGTTCGGATGGACGGCGCAGTGATGATACGCAAACCGCGATGTTGCAGGCCGCGTCTGGCACGAACACCTGGCCTGGAGCCGGCGTTCACGCTGATCGAGCTGTTGGTGGTCGTCTCGATCATCACTCTGCTGATTTCAATTCTCCTGCCCGGCCTGCAGCGGGCGAAGGAGCAGACGCGGTCGGCCGTATGTGCGTCGAACGTGCGGCAGCTTGTGATCGCCAACGCCGCCTATGCATCCGACTATTCGGGACGGTACTGCCCCGGCTCGCCGCGGTTCGTCACGGAGAACCTGCGCCGCTGGCACGGAACGCGCAACGACACGGGCGAGGCATTTGAACCGCGCAACGGCCCCCTGGTGCCGTACCTGGGTGCCGGCGCCGGCATCCGGGCGTGTCCGTCGTTTCGGGATGTCCAGCGGGGGGCCGGAGCGTTCGAGGCGGGCTGCGGCGGGTACGGGTACAACCAGTCCTACATCGGCCAGGTCGTGCAGCGGCGCGCCAACGGATCGTTCCAGGTTGTTACGGACGAGTCGGGAGTGTTCGGCGAACGGGTCCGGCGGCCCGGCGAGACGGTGATGTTCGGCGACACCGCGTTTGCCGGCGTGGCCGTCGGGCTGATCGAGTACAGCTTTGCCGAACCGCGATTCAGCCCGGAATACTTGCACTACAACGCCCGGCGTGATCCATCGCTCCATTTTCGCCACGGCCGCCGGGCTCGCATCGCCTGGTCCGACGGGCACGTTTCCGCGGAACGACGCACCTTCACCTGGAAGAGCGTGCTGTACGAGGGCGACCCGGACCGGTCCGGCCTCGGCTGGTTCGGCCCGGATGACGACAACGGGCTGTTTGATTTGGAGTAGATCGCGCCGGATTGTTCCGGGGTTGGGGTCCCGTTGGCGATGATGGGGCCGGATGCGGTCGGCGGGGGAAGCACCTTGCGGATCGGGGCCTACCCAGCAGCCTGAACCTGTGTATCCTCTGCACTCTGTTTGGCAGACCGGCGGGAAGGGCAGTCTGAGCAGGATGACCGGCTAGAAAGCCGGTCCCACAGACACTGGAGAACTGGAAACTAGAGGGAAGCGGGTTCCAGGGACAGCGGAGTCGGTTGCGTTCGGAGCAGAAATCTCCCAGGTGGAGGAAGGCGAAGAGCATGGGTTTGACAGCGTGCGTCAGGCCGCACAACGGGCGGCCGGTGCTATGGATCAATGGGGAGCCGACCACGGAAATGTGGGCGTATGGGGCGCCGAACGCCGTTGCGGATTTCGCGGCGGCCGGCATCCGGATCTGCCAATGCCACGTGCCGGGCAAGTCATGGTGGACGGGGCCGGGGCAGTATCGATTCGCTCACATCGAAGCCCAGATCGACGAGTTCCTGAAGGCCGTGCCGAGCGCGTTGCTCATGCCGCGTGTGTGCTTCGGCTATGAGGGCGAAGGCTGGTGGGCGGAAGCGCATCCGGACGACCTGGCCGTCGGACGGGAGCCGGGGGGTCGGGTTGTGCCGTATCCCGAGGTGCGGGCGCATCCGATTGAATGCTGGTACTCGGCGGCGTCACAGACGTGGACGCGGGATGCTTGCGAGGCCATGGCCGCGTTTGTCCGGCACTTCGAGGCCGGATACCGTGATCACATCCTTGGCTACCAGATCGGGGCGGGCATCTCGTGCGAATGGTTCCGGTGGTGGAACTACGTTGAGGACATCTACGAGGACTACTCCCCGGTCGCGCAGCAGGCTTTTCGCAGTTTCCTGAAGGGGCGGTACCAGACTGAGTCCGCCTTGTGCGACGCATGGGGCCGTGATGACCTGACATTCGACACGGCTGAGGTACCTCACCCGGGCCGATTGCATCAACCGCAGAACGGATTCCTGCGGTCGCTGCCCGATGAGCAGGACATCGCGGACTGGTTCGACGCCCTGAGCCAGTGGAATGCCGATCAGCTCATGGCGCTGTGTCACGCCGTGAAGGAAGCCTCCGGCGGGCGGAAGCTCGCGGGCGGGTTTTATGCGTACACCTGGCCGCACTGGAACAACCAGAGCGCGGCCCGGGGCGGGCACATGGCGATCGCCCGGGTGCTGGCATGCCCGGACGTGGATTACGTCAGCTCTCCCTACCACTACGACAACCGCAACCTGGGCGGGGTGCATACCAGCCAAAGTCTGCCGCAGACGATTGAGCGCGGCGGCAAGCTGCATCTGGATGAGATCGATACGGGCACGCACCGGGTCAAGGGCGAGCATTGGCCGTGGGACCACCAGGGCCCGCCGGATACGGTGGCCGAGTCGCGGATTCTGCTGCGGCGGGACGCGGCGGCGGTGCTGGGGACGGCCGGCAGCGCGTGGTGGATGGACCTTCACCACAGCGGCTGGTACCACGATCCGCAGTTGCAACTCGAGCTTCGCGAGACGAACGCGCTGGCCAAGGCTGCGCTGGCGGATTCGCCCGCGCCCGGCGCGGAGGTGGCCCTGGTGCTGGACGACCGAAGCCCGGCCTACGTCGACACGCGGAGCAACCTGAACCAGTATTTCACGGCGTTGTCGCGGCAATTCGAATGGAGCCGGATGGGGCTGCCGGTGGACGAAATGCTGCTGTCGGAGATCGACCGCGTGCGACCATACCGGTTGTACGTGTTTTTGAACTGCTGGAACGTGGGCTCGGAACTACGGCGACGGGTGCGCGAGCGGGTGTCGCGGACTGGCGCGACGGCGGTGTGGATCTATGCGGCCGGCTACTTCGACGGACGTCACGGCAGTGCGGAGAACGTGGCTGACCTGACCGGCATACGGGTGCGAGAAGAAGCGGATGCCGCCGTGCCGGACATCGACGTTCTGGAGTCGGGCCACGATTGGCTCGCGCCCGGACCGGACCGGCCATCGGGATCGGTGCGTTTCGGCGCCCGGCTGACGCCGGAGCGGATTCGCGTGATGGTGGGCGCGGACGAGCGGTCGTGGAACACCCCAATGTCTCCGATCTTCACCGTGGACGATCCGGACGCGACGGTTCTGGGCCGTTATTCCCATAACGGCCGGCCGGGGCTGGCGGTGGTCGAGCGGGACGGCCGGCGGAGCGTCTACTGCGGCGCCCCGATGTTGCCGGCGTGGCTGCTGCGTCGGATGGCCGTTTCCGCGGGTGCCCATGCGTACGCGCCGCCGGGCGCGGTCGTGCATCACCGGGGTTCGCTGGTGTCGGTTTACGCGCCGGCAGGCGGCGAACCAGTCATTGCGGCACCGCCGGGGGCAAGCCTGACTCTCATCGAACCGGCCGGGGCGGAATGCGAATGGCGGCCGGCCGGAGCCCCGGGCCGTCGCCTGGCGCTGCCGTTCAGCGAGGGGCAGACCCTGTTTTTCCGACAGACTGCTACTGACGGGGGCGAGGCGGTCGCCCCTTGATGCGTTTGGCGAGCTTTTCGAGGGGGCCGACCTGCCTTGGGGATCGGTTCGCGTGGGGGAAGGGAATGTCGGGTCGCTCAAACCCGAGAAACGAGGCCAGTGCGTCCCAGCCGTCGCCTTCCTCCCAGCAGACCTCCAACAGGTCGCTCGGTCGCCCGCGGAAATGAGATCGCACGGCTTCGAGGTGCTTCTCGTAGAAATCCATGTGTTCTTTCGGGTGCTCGTGCGGCATTTCCCAGCCGTAGATGTATTTGCGGAAGTCGGTCGGACCGGTCCGCTTCGAATGCTTGCAGAGGCTGGTGTACCAGGTCTGGGCGTCTTTGCGGCGGGTCAGAATGAACTTCGTACCCGGAAACCGTTCGTCGATTTCCCGGAAGACCAGCGGCCAGGGCCAGTCTTCGAAGCTGTCGTACCGGCCCACCCACTCCAGGAGTTCATCGTACTTGTGCAGCCGCCACAGTTCGAACGCTTCGTGGTTGTAGCTGATATGGTTGAGCCCCCAGTGCTGCAGGCACACGCCCAGCGTCGTGGTTCCTGTCTTGTTGAGGCCTACACCGACCACCTTCATTGCGAGGACTCCCATACTGGGCATACCAAGCCGATCGCCGTCGTGGTTGTGCGATTTGCTCAGCCGTCGCCTATGGTAGTCCGCCCCGGTCAGCGGGGCAACCGGCGCGGCCGGCCGGTGTACTGCCATTCAGCATGGCATCCGGGTGGTGTCTTCGCGATTCGGTGACTTGCCTATGATCTGCAACTGCGCGTCCCGCTTGCTTTCCCAAGTCGACGGACTGTCCGGGACCGGGCAGAATGTGGGCACGGGGAGTGAGGGGGCGACGGGTCGGTGGAGCGGCTCTATCGGGGAGGATGAGATCGATGTGTCATCGCAGGGCGTCCTGGGCGGTGGGGTGGATTGCCGCGTTGGCCGGTTGCTCGGCGGATCCGGGCGTGCTGCGGGTGGGCGCGTATGCCGCAAGCGAAGAGCGGGGGGCGCGGCAGACCCCTACCGGCGACCGGGTGGAGTACACGCTCTTTGTGCCGCAGCCGACGGAGGGTCTGCCCGGTCCGCCGTGGCCGGCGGTGGTGCTGATGCACGGGTTCGGCCGGGACAAGGGGTACCACAAGTACAACGCCGCCTACCTGGCCTCGCGAGGCTTCGTGGTGCTCACCCCGGACGGGATCACCCTGCTGAGCGGCGAGACGGGGCAACGGCGGAACATCTCGAATGTCGTGGACCACGTGCGCTGGTTGCAGCAGCGAAGCGAGGTGCCCGGGGATTCCCTGTACGGATGCGTTGACGTGGCGCGGGTCGGCCTGGCCGGACACAGTGCAGGGGGGGCGATCGTGTTTGAAGCGGCCATCGATGGCGAGAACCTGGACCACCCCGTGCAGGCGGTGTGCCTGCTGGACGCCGTCCCGTGGGATCGCACGCTGAACCGTGCCGGAGAGTTTCCGGCCGTCGCGTTGGCAAGCCTCCGGTCCGAGCCGTCCTCGTGCAACGCGGATGGCAAGGTTCGGGATCTGCTGGCGCTGCTGCCGGCGGTTGTGGAGGACATCCGCATCGTCGGCGCGTCTCACTGTTCGCCGGAAAACCCGAGCGATTCGCTGTGCCCGCTGGCGTGCGGCGGGGACGACCGGCAGGCCCGCGCGCTGTATCAGCGGCTGATGTACCTGTTTCTGCGGGACGCGTTGGGAGCGGAACGGTTTGAGGAAGACAGCGAATCGTTCGAGGCCGCGCTGACCGAGCTGGCGGCAGAGGGCCGCATCGCGCGATGAACGCAGACCAGGCCCCCTGGGCGGGCCCTACGCGTGGACCACAGGGTGGGGGCGGCCGGCGCCGTGGGCTCTGGCGCGTCGGTAGGCGTCGGCCTGCATGACGAAGGCTTCCAGCCGGGTGTCCAGCGTGGGGTCGGCCTGGCCGTCGTAGGCGATCGAGATGGCCGGGATGCCCTGGTGGTCCTCGCTGAGCATCTTCATCAGGCCGGCCACGATGGTGGAGGGCATGCAACTGAACGGCATGACGTTGACCAGGCCGTCGCAGCCGTGCTCGCAGTATTCGACCATCTTGCCGACGCTGAGGCAGGCCTCCCCTTCAAAGCTGTGATGGATGTAGGGCTTGGCCAGTCTGAGCACTTCGACCACGTTGGGCTCGACGGCGTTCGGCAGGAATGACCGGTACTGCCGCGTGATGCGGCGTTCGATGCGCTTCTGCACGTGGTTGGTGAGCTTGTTGGAGACCCACAGGCCCAGCGTGCGCTCCCGCCACGACGTGCGGTTGCGGGTGAAGTTCGTGTAGTACATCCACTCGCTGATCGAGGCCAGGTCCACCTCCGCCCCCAGCCGCTCCAGTTGGTGGATGAGGTCTCGGTTGCTGAAGGTGTGGGTGCGCACGTAAATCTCACCCACGATGCCGATCCGCGGCTTCGGCACGGATCGATCCACGTCGACGGCCCGGAACGTGTCCGCCATGCCGTCGATGAGGAGATAGATCTCCTCTTCCGGCGGGTTGCTCTCAATCAGCCGGCACAGCCCGTCACGGGCCCGTTCGTAGACGCGGTTCGTCTCGCCTTCGACCACCTCGTAGGGCCGAATGTGCAGCAGGGCCTTGGTGAACGTGTCGATGGCGTTGATGGCGATCCAGGCCAGCCGCGTCGGGTTCTTGGCGAACTGGCTGAAGTCGCGATAGAACTGCTTGTCCTGGTTCGGCGCGATCACCGGGATGTCGGGCAGGCCGGCCTCGTTCAACAAAATCTTGTGGAAGCAGTTGTACTGGCCGAATCGGCACGGGCCGCTGCCGCCGGGCATGAAGAACGCGGCCCGGTTCGGATCGAAACCCTCCTCCCGGCATTTGAGCAGCATGTCGCCGGTGGTCACGATACAGGGCAGGCATTCCTTGCCCGTGGTGTGCCGCCGGCCGAGCTCCAGCGACTCATCCGTTGCCAGCGAAAGCACCTCGGCCGGCTGGCCGCAGGCGCGGAAGGCAGCCACCAGGCCGTGTGCCGCATCGCTCATCCACGGCACGTAAATGGTCCGCTGGTCGCAGGCGACCGGCTTGTGCTCGTAGAGCGTGGGGGCGGGACAATCGGCCATCATCCGCGCGTTGGCAAGGCTCTCCAGGAATGCTTCCAGTCGCGTCACCACGCCCGCGTCCGCCGAGTGCTCGTCGATTTCCAGCACCAGGCTCGGCCGGTCCGCCATGATCCGCTTGAAATAGCTCAGCAGGAACGAGTCCGGGCCGCAACTGAAGTTTGAGAGGAACACCGCGTTCAAGCCGGGGCTTCGCCGGACGATTCGGGCCGCCCGCAGAATGCGCTGCCCGTACTTCCAGTACATGTTTGAGAAAACGTGGTCGCCGCTGACGTCCTCGCCCAGCAGGTCGAGCAAGTCCATCGGCACGGGCAGCACGCCCAGCTTGCGAAGCTTGTTCGGCAGGTCCAGCGAAACGCCCGGGTCGCAGCCGTTGTACGGCCGGGAGATGATCACCACCGCCCGCTGCCCGGCCGGCCGGTCGGCCAGCGCCTGTCGACCGCGGGCGATGCAATCCTTTTCAAAGGCCCGCTGCGCGGCGTCGGCCGCGGCAATCGCATCGCGGAGCTGCCGGCCGCTGACACCGAATTCTCTGCAGAGCGGTTCGAGCGACGCCCGAAGCACCGCCTCGCCGTCGCCGAACCGCACGGGCAGCTTGAGCATCTTGACGCCCTTGCGGTCCGGCTCCACCGCCACCGCCACCTGGTATGGAATCGCCTGTACGTACGGGCAGAGCTGGTTGCGGTCCGTGGCCGGATCGTCCTGCCACATGCTCAGAATGCTGGGCATCCAGATGTAGTCGACGCCCTTGTCGATCAGCTCCAGCACGTGCCCGTGCGCGACTTTCACCGGGAAGCACGGCGTGGACTGGACGGCCTCCACGCCGCGGCGGACGACCTTCTTCGTGCTGGCCCCGCTGAGGACGACGTTCAGGCCCAGCCGGCCAAGCAGCGTCCCCCAGAACGGCAGCAACTGGTGGTTGCTCAGGGCGAGCGGGATGCCGATGGTCGGGGCGCCGGGGCGCGGTGACTCCGGCAGGCTCGCGTGCTTCTTCAGCAGGCGGAACCGTTCGTTGAACAGGTTCGGGATCTTCTCATTCGCGGCGGCGTTCTTGTTCACTTCGTACCGGTCGCACTTGGCGCCGTAGTACAGCGGCTCGCGGCCGGGCACCGTCACTTCGTTGATCATGCAGGCGTTGCTGCAGTGCTCGCACTCGAAGGAGCGAATGTGGTAATCCACGGTGGATACGTCGAAGCCGCGGAAGTTGGACTCGGTCCGGCCATGCTCTTCCTGATACTTGCGGGCCAGGGCCGCCGCTCCGATGGAACCGGTCACCTCGTGGTGCGGGGGCACGGTGACCGTCTTGCCGGTCACCGCCTCGAAGGCGGCCACGACGCCCTTGTTGAAGGCCGTCCCGCCCTGGAAGAAGATGTGCTTGCCGATCTGCCGTCGGCCGACCACGCGGTTGATGTAGTTGCTGACGATGGAGTAGGCCAGGCCCGCCACCAGGTCGTCGGTGC
>CAZBFW010000029.1:0-14613 GCA_964491135.1 uncultured Phycisphaeraceae bacterium
CCAACAACCTGGCCAACGTGAACACGGTCGGCTTCAAGGCTTCGCGGGTCAACTTTGAGGATCTGCTCTACCTCGTCAAACGGGAGCCGGGCATTCCCAACGCGGATGACGAACCGATCCCGCACGGCATCCAGGTGGGCCTGGGCACGCAGGTCTCCGGCACGCAGCTCAACTTCCAGCCCGGCTCGGTGGACCCCACGGACCAGCCGCTGGACATCCGGATCGACGGCACGGGCTTTTTCCAGGTGCGGGCCATCCATGAAGGCGACGAGATCATCGCCTACACGCGGGCCGGCAACTTCACCATCAACTCCGAGGGCACGCTGGTCCTGGCCAACACGGTCGGCACGCCGATGGAGCCGCCCATCACCATCCCGCAGGATGCACTGCAGATCACCATCGGCGCCAATGGCGAGGTGCGCGTACGGCAGCCCGGCTCCGCCAATCTCAACACGGTCGGGCAGATCCAGTTGGCCCGGTTTGTGAATCCGGAGGGCCTGCTTCAGCTCGGCAACAACCTGTACGCGGAATCCGACGCCTCGGGGCCGCCCGTCGTGGGCGACCCGCAGTCCGACGGCCTCGGCTCGCTTGCCCAGGCCCAATTGGAGCTCAGCAACGTGGAACCGGTGCGTGAACTGATCGCCCTGATCACCACCCAGCGGGCGTTCGAGTTGAACAGCCAGTCCATCCAGGCGGCGGACCAGTCGCTGCAGGTGGTCAGCAACCTGAGACGGTTCTAGAGCGGAGTAAGCAAAGCGTAGCGTAAACCTCACGCGGCAGGATGCGAAGATGAACGGCAAGGAGTGCACGACATCGTTTCTTTTCTCGCGGCCGATGCAGCGGGCGGCCATCGCGGCCCTGTGTCTCTGGGCGCTGGCCTGTGCCGCAGCCCGGGCGGAATCCGTGCGAGCCTGGCCCACCGCGGTGATCGTGGACGAGCACATTCGCATCGGCGACGTGTGCGACCTGGAAGGGTTTGACGCCGACACGTACGAGCGCGTGCGGGACATCGTGATTGCCGACGCGCCGCAGCCCGGCGGATCGGTGCAGATCACCCTGGATCACGTCCGCGTCGCGATGGCCCGCGAGGGAGTCAACCTGGCCGGCGTGGTGGTCAAAGGCGCCTCGCGGTGCGCCGTGACGCGACCGGAAGGCCGCGTCGCGCCCACCGCCACGCCCGCGGGCCCGAAGGCCGCCGCAGACGCGTCCGCGCGCACGCTGCGACAGGCCGTGCACGATTTCTTCCAGCAGGAACTCGCCGAGACCGACGGCCGGGTGGACGTGCAGTTCGGACGCACGGCCGAGCCCATCCTCGACCTCTGCGAACCGGAATTCGAGTTCGTGGTGTCCCGGCGATCGGCAAGGTCATTGGGCCTGGTGAGCCTGGACGTGGCGGTTCGGCGTGAGGGCAAGACCGTGCAGGTGGTGCCCATGGCGGTCACCGTGAGTCTGACGCATCCGGTGGTCGTGGCGCGGCGGGCGATCAACGCCCAGGCGCCGATCCGTGCGGAAGACTTGCAGGTGGTGGAGATGACGTTCACGCAGGTGGGCCAGGCCGGCCTGACGGAGCCGCAGCGAGCGGTGGGGCAGCGTGCGAAGCGATTCATTGCGGCCGGGGAGACCCTTCATCTGCGGATGCTGGAACCGGTGCCCCTGGTGCACCGCGGACAGATCGTGGACGTGCATACGCTTGCCGGCGGCGTTCGCCTCGTGACGGCGGCCAAGGCCATGCAGAGCGGTGCGTTCGGCGACCTCATCGAGTTGCGCAGCCACGATGGGACCAAGCGGACCCTTACCGCGGTCGTCACCGGGCCGCGGCGCGTTGAGGTGAAGCCCGGCGCAGAGCGAACGGAAGACGACAAGACCATGCTGGCGGGAGCGAACCCATGACACGAATCGGGCTGCTCGTGGCTCTGGTTGTGACGATGGCCTCGGCGTCCCTTGGCTCGGCCCAGACCACGTCTCTGCGCAAGCGGCACGCCACCACGCAGCCGGCGGATGCCCGCACGCGTGAATCCACGAAGTATGAAGGCAACAAGACCATCGAGGGCAATTCCCTCATCGCCGTGCCCGTGCTGCCGCCCAAGGGTTTCCAGGTGCACGACCTGGTCACCATCATCGTGCGGCACCAGCGATCGTTCGAATCCGACGCCGACCTGGAAAGCAAGAAGAAGTACGAGATCCAAAGCGAGCTGGACGCATTCCTGAAGTTCACAGACGGCGGCGTGGGCTCCGCGGACTTCCGCCGCGGCAAGCCGAACGTGGACTACAAGTTTGACTCCAAGGTGACCAACGAGGCCGGGACCAGCCGGGACGACCGGCTGACCACGCGAATCACGGCCGAGATCATCGACGTGAAGCCCAACGGCACGATCGTGCTGCAGGCTCGCAACGAGGTGAAATTCGAGGAGGAGACCAGCGTGATGACCCTCACCGGCATCTGCCGCAAGGAGGACGTCACGCCGGACAACTCCGTGCTCAGCACCCAACTGGCGGACCTGCGCATTGACGTGCAGAACACCGGTGCCGTCCGGGACGGCTCGCGCCGCGGATGGCTGACCACGCTCCTGGACATTCTGAGGCCCGTTTGAAAGAGGTAACGGTGGCGCTACGACGTACAATTCCGCTTCTGGCGACGTTCGCACTGCTTGGTGTCTGGGCCCGGGCCGCCGAGGTGACCTGCCGCATCGGCGACGTGACGCACCTGAAAGGCCAGCGCATCAACCGCCTGATCGGCATGGGACTGGTCGCCGGCCTGAACGGCACCGGCGACGGCGACGAGTACGCTCCCACGATGCGGGCCCTCGCCGAGGGGCTCAAGCATCTGGCCGTGCCCATCGCCTCGCTCGACGAACTCCAGGACACGCGTAACGTGGCTTTGGTTCTGGTTGAAGTGACGCTGCCCGAAAACGGGGTGCGCGAGGGCGATCGGGTCGACGTTCAGGTCTCGGCGTTCGGTGCCGCCAAGAGCCTGGCCGGCGGGCGGCTCCTGCCGACGCCGCTGGTTCACCACGACATGTCTGTCGGGACGGTGTTCGCGTTTGCCGGGGGGCCGGTGAAGGTGATCGATCCGGCTGCGCCCACCCGCGGGAGCGTGGCGGGCGGGGCCGTCATGGAAGAGGACGTGCTGCTCGGGTACATCGCCCGCGGCCGGGAGCTGCCCTACACGAGCGACTGGATCCAGCCGTCCTCGCGGTACATCACCTTCGTACTGAACGACGAACACGCCACCTGGGCCCTGGCACACGAGATCGCCGCGACCATCGACTCCGAGCTGTCTCTGGCGGCCGACGTCGACCACGTGGCCCTGGCCGTGGATCCCAAGAACGTGCTGGTCTTTGTGCCGGAGGAGCAGACGCCGGCCTCCTGGATCCGCGACATCGAAACGCTGCTGCTTCTGGTGCCGGAGAACGAGGCCCGGGTGGTGATCAACCGCCATACGGGAACCATCGTGGTGTCCGGCAACGTCAGCATCTCCCCGGTGGTGGTGTCGCAGAAGGGACTGACCGTGACCATTCTTCCCGCCGGTACGGAGAGCGCGGCCGACGAGGTCGTGGCCGGCCCGCAGACCTTCGTGGGCATCGACCCCAGCCGGGCCGGCGGATCCACGGTGAATGATCTGCTGGCCGCCTTGAACCGTCTGAACGTGAACGTCGAGGACCGCATCGCGATCCTCACGGAAATCCATCGGCTCGGCAAGCTGCACGCCAGGCTGTTGTACGAGGACTGAACGTGACGATCGACACCGCCATCCGTTCGCCCGAATCCGCTGCGAAGACGAGCGCGACTCCGTCGGCGTTCGACGCGGCCCGCCGGAAGGCGGATGCGACGCTTCGCACGGTGGCCGACCAGGTCGTGGGCAGTGTGTTCTATGGCACGCTCCTGCGGCAGCTTCGGGCAAGCACGCTGCAGGGCCCGTACGGCCACGGCGGGCACGGCGAGCGGGTCTTCCAGGCCCAGCTCGACCAGGCCCTGGCCGAGCAAGCCGGGCAGGCCCGCACTTTCGACCTCAGTGCGGCCCTGGTCCGCGACCTAGTGAAACAGCAGACCCATGTTGACCTGGCGGCGCAGTCGCGGAAGTCGGCCGAGACGGCAACAACGTCGGAAGCCGACCCGTCCACGCACACGCGGAGTGAAAAGGCGTGAAGACACGAAATGCGAATGAGCGGTTGACCGGACTGCTGACCCTGCTGGACCGGCTGGAGCGGATGCATCGGGATCTGCTCGAGGTGATCCGTGACAAGATCGAGAAGATGCGTTCCTCCAACCTGGACGGGATGCGCGACTGCATCACGCGGGAGGCGACGCTCGTGCAGGAGGTGGCCGAGCAGGAGGGATTGCGACGGCAGCTCATGGTGAGCCTGGGGCAGGAGATGGGCATCGCCCCGTACCAGGCCCGGACCATGAACGTCCGCGAACTGGCCCGACAGATGGAGGCGTCCCGGCGCGAGCCACTGCTCGCCGCGGCCGATCGCCTCCGCAGCACCGCCGCCCAGGTGTCGGAGGCCAACCGGGTGGCCGGACTGATTGCGCGGGAGATTCTGCGGCACTTCCGCCACGTGTTTGCGGCCATGACGTGCCTGGAGAGCGGGCCCGGCGGCTACACCCCGCGGGGACAGCGTCAGACGGCGGCCGCCCAGAAACTGCTGGACGCCGTGGGATAGCCGCGGAGCCGTCCGTGAGATGAACAGGAACCGGCGGATACGTCCGCCGCAAAGGGTGAGCACATGGGATTGATGTCATCGGCACTGCAGATCGGTCGAAGCGCCGTGATGACGTATCAGGGCGCGATGCAGGCGGTCGGCAACAACGTGGCCAACGCCGGCAACGCCGACTACACACGACAGACCGCGGGCCTGGCGGCCGTTCCCGGCGTGCCCATGGGCGCCGGGCTCCAGCCCGGCGCGGGCGTGGCCATCGCCTCGCTCAAGCGGAACATCGACGAAGCCCTGGAGGCCCGCATCCGCACGGCCATCGGCGAGAAGCAGTCGGCCTTGATGGAGGGCGACTGGGTCCGCCGCATCGAAACCTTCTTTGATCAGGACAGCGGAGCCGGAATCTCCTACCAGATCACGAATTTCTTCAACGCCCTGAGCGAAGTGCAGAACAACCCGGAGGATTCCGCCATCCGCGGCGTGGCGATCACCTCCGGCCAGACCCTGGCCGGCTCGCTTCAGCGGCTGCGCCAGGAGCTGTTGGCCATGGGCGAGGAGATCAACGACCAGATCGAGGGGCTCGTGGTCACCGCGGACGGACTGGCCACGGAAATCGCCGACCTGAACGCCCGGATCACCGCGGCGGAAGGCTCTCGTCAGGGCCAGGCCAACTCCCTCCGTGACCAGCGTGATGCGAAGCTGCGGGAATTGAGCGAGTTCTTCGACGTTACGGTCCGCTACCAGCCGGATGGCTCCATCTACGTGTACCTGGGCAGCGAGGCCCTGGTGCAGGGCGGGATCAGCCGCGGGTTGCAGACCGAAACCCAGGTGGACGGAGAATTCGTGCGCGCCTTCGTTCGATTCCGCGATACGAACGCCCCGGTCCTGGCCGGCGGCGGCAAGATCGAAGGGTTGATCAACGCCCGCGAGAATCAGGCGTATGGGCGGATCGCCGGTGTGGACCAGCTTGCGTCCGGGCTCATCGCCGAGGTGAACCGCGTCCACTCCGACGGGCAGGGGCTGATCGGTTTCACTTCCATCACCGGCACGTATGACGTGATGGACATAGACGCCCCGCTGAATTCCGCGGCGGCCGGGCTGCAGAACCCGCCGCGAAACGGAAGCTTCTTCATCACGGTGCGTGACACGGCCACCGGAACGCCCGTGGCCTACCAGATCGACATTGACCTGGACGGCCAGGGCGACGACACGTCGCTGCAGTCACTGGTGGACGACATCAACAGCCGGGTGGAGGGCGTCACCGCGTCCATCACGGCGGATCGCCGGCTGCAGATCGTGGCCGAAGAGGGCTACTCGTTCAGCTTCGGGCACGACGGACAGACCTATCGTGACGACACCGCCAACGTGCTGGCCGCGCTGGGGGTCAACACGTTCTTCGACGGGTCCACCGCCGGCGACATCCGGGTGAACGCGGCCCTGCAGGGAGACGCCCGCCTCCTGGCCGCCTCGATGACGTATCAACCCGGCGACGGCGACAACGCCGGGCGCCTGGCCGGTGTGCTGAACAGCCCCAGCGATCTGCTGAACGGGTCCAGCGTGCTGGCGTTCTACAACAACGTGGCCAACGACGTCGCCGTCAACGGGGCGGCCGCCCGCACCGGCGGCGAGGCGGCCTCGGCCATTCTCTCCGCCCTGCAGACGCAGAAGGAGAACATCAGCGGGGTCAGCCTGGATGAGGAGGCGATCGAGCTGATCAAGTACGAGCGGGCGTTCCAGGGGGCGGCCCGCTTCCTGAGCACCGTGGACACCATGATGACGGAACTGTTGAACATCATCCGGTAATCCCGGGTGACCGAGGATCAGGCTATGGCCATCGGACCGATCAACATCACGCGCGTCAGCCACAACATGCGTTCCCTCTCGCTGTTCGAGTCACTCCAGCGAGGGCAGGTCACGCTGTATGACGAGCAGAACCGCGTGGCGTCGGGCCGCCGATACCTCTCGCCCAGCGAGGACCCGGCTTCCGCCGCGCAGGTCCTGCGGATGACCGAGATTCTCGACCAGCGGGAGCAGCTCGTCCTCAACGTCCGGCACGGCGACAACCTGCTGATGGCCGCCGACACCGCCCTGACGGAGGCGAACGACCTGCTGGTCGAGGCGCACTCGATCGCCAGCCAGCACCTGGGCACGCTGTCCGACGCGGAGCAGCGCCAGGCGGCGGCCGAGTTGGTGTCGGCCATTATCGATCAGCTCGTGAACGTGGGGAACCGCGAATACATGGGCCGCTACATCTTCGCCGGACGCAACTCCGGATCGCAGCCCTTCACGTATGCCACGGGCGGCATTGCCTACACGGGGGACGCCGGGCAACTCAGCGTCCGGGTGGGGGAACAGGAGCTGGATGACGTCAGCTTCTCCGGTGACGCGGTCTTCGGCGCCCTGAGTGGTCGCGTGGGCGGGTTGGTCGATCTCAACCCCAGACTGCGGCCGGAGACGCGTCTGGAAGACCTGGACGGGGCCAACCAGAAAGGCATTCGCCGGGAGCATTTGATCATCGTCGAGGAAGGCGGGGCCGGACGGTTCCTGGTCGACCTCACCGAGGCCGACACGATGGCCGACGTAGTCGACTTCATCAACGAGGCGGCCACCGCGGCCGGCGCCGCCCTCACCGCCTCTCTGACGGACACGGGGCTTGAGATCACACCCGGCGGGTTTGCCGTTTCCGTCACCGACACCAGCACCGGGCTGATCGCGTCAGATCTGGGCGTCCTGACGCCGGTGGCGCAGACCGATCCCATCACGGGCGCGGACCTCAATGTGCGGGTGACCGCCACCACGCCGATCTCGGAGCTGATGGCGGGGGCGGGTGTGGACCTGACGGACTCGATTCTCATCCGCAACGGCGCGGACGAGGTTGTGGTTGAGTTGAGCGGGGCCGAGACGGTTCAGGACGTTCTGAATCTGATCAACAACGCCCGCGTGAACGTGCGAGCGATCATCAATGAGGAGGGCACCGGCATCGAGGTGATCAACCTGGTGTCCGGCACGTCCATGAGCATCGGCGAGAACGGCGGCCTGACCGCCACCGCCCTGGGGATCCGCTCACTGGACCGGGACACTCCGCTGTCCGAACTCAACGACGGCCGGGGCGTGGAGACCAAGGAAGGGGAGGACGACATTCGCATCACCGCCAAGGACGGGAGCACGGTGGATGTGAACCTCGATGGAGCGGAGACCATCGGCGACGTGATCGACCTGATCAACGCCGCCGCCACGGCCGCCGGTGTGGCCATCGAAGCGGGTCTGGCCCTGGTGGGAAACGGGATCCGCATCGAGGACACCACGGGTGGAGCGGGCGAACTGGTGGTCAGCCGGCTGAACTACTCGTACGCCATCGACGACCTGGGCCTCGAGCAGGTGGCCCGGGGCGCGAACACCGAAGTGGTCAGCGACGATACGAACGGGATCCGTGCGGACAGCGTGCTCAGCGCCCTCTACGACCTGGAGCACGCCCTGCGGGAGGACGACGAGCTGGGCATCACGATGGCCGCCGATCGCCTGAACGAGTTCATGGACGATTTTCTGGAGGCTCGCGGCGTGATCGGCGCCCGTTCGAAGGGGTTCTCCGACCGGCTCACCCAGATGGAGGACGCGACGTACGCGACGCAGGAGTACGTCTCCAAGCTGCGTGATCTCGACTACACCGAGGCGATCACCCGCTTTCAATCGGCCCAGGTCGCGCTGCAGGCGTCGCTGATGACCGGTTCGCGACTGATGAGTCTGTCCTTGATGGACTACGTGTGACGGCGGGCCGGCGAGCGGGGGCCGTCGGGGGGGAACGAGGCCGGACGGGAATCCGGAATGACAAACGGACGGCGGGCGGGTGGCCCGACCGCCGGTCCGATACGGTCGCCCGTGTGGAGACGGGCAGCGGGGGTCGGAGACGCCCGCAGAAGGTGGACGGGTTGTGGACGCCACCGGTCGATGGTCGACCGGCACGACCGCCGCCGACCGAATAGGAAGGGCCACAGGAGAAGACGCGATGCTCATTCAAACGTCGCGCTTTGGACCACTGGACGTGGACGACCAGCGATTCATCAGCTTCGAGACGGGTGTTCTGGGATTTCCCGACCAGAAGACCTACGCGCTGGTCCAGACGGGTGAAAACAGCGGGTTCTATTGGCTGCAGTCGGTGGATCGCCCGGACCTGGCGTTCATCGTCTGCGATCCTCGGCTGTTCGTCACCGACTACCGGGCGCCGATCAAGGCGGAGGAGCTGGCGTCCATCGGGCTGAGCACCCCGGACGACGCGCAGGTCTTCGTGATCGTCAACAAGATTGACGACATGCTGACCGGCAATCTGCAGGGTCCGCTGGTGATCAACGTCACCACGCGGACGGCTCGCCAGCTCGTGTTGAGCGACCGGCGGTATTCCACCCGCCACCCGCTCATGCGGCTGCCGCAGCGGCAGGCCGTCAGCAAGACCGCCTGAAGTCGGACCGGCTGGCCGGATCGGGGGGCCCTCCCGTATAATGCGACCGGACTCATATCCGGTCTTCGGGCACCCGATCCGCGTGCGGTGAACAGGTACGCGGCGGGAAGGGTGAGCGCTTTGGATTGCGCGCACCTGACGGAGTCGGTCCCTTGTCGGGCCGCCACGCCTCCGGTCGCGTACCGGAACGAGGCATCGGCATAACCAAGGAAGGAGCCGAGGATGTTGGTGCTAAGCAGAACCCGCGATGAGACGATCATGATCGGCGATGACATCGAGATCACGGTCGTGGACATACGCGGAGACAAGGTCCGACTGGGCATCAACGCACCGGGGCACGTCCCGGTGCACCGGAAGGAGGTCTACGACGCCATCAAGCGGGAAAACCGCCAGGCGGCGCAGATCTCCCCCACGGACGTGTCGGCAGTAACCAATGTGTCGGAGAACGGATCCGTTTCCCAGAACAAGCGCAAGAAGCGCTAGACTTCCCGCCCCCGGTCGGCGACCGGCAGGGCGGCAACGCAAACCCGTGCTCTTCCTGCCCGAAGACCGCACGGGGCAATCAAGGAGGATTGCACCATGAGTCGCATTACGAACAACATTCCAGCGGTCGTGGCTCAGCGACATCTGGGGGGCTCCCAGAAAGACCTGCGCGTCTCCCTGGAACGCCTCTCCAGCGGGCTCCGCATCAACCGCGGTGCGGATGACCCGGCCGGCTTGATCGTGTCCGAGCGGTTGCGTTCGGAAATCAACGCGGTCGGCCAGGCCGTCAAGAACTCGGAACGGGCCATCAACGTCATCGCCACGACGGAGGGAGCCCTGAACGAGGTCTCCGCTCTTCTGAACGACATCAACGCCCTGCTCATCGAAGCCGCGAACAAGGGCGCGTTCTCGGACGAGGAAGTGGCGGCGAACCAGCTGCAGATCGACTCGGCCATCGACTCGATCAACCGCATCGCCAACACCACGACGTTCGCCGGGCGCAAGCTGCTCGACGGGTCGCTGGACTACGTCACCAGCGGGGTGAACTGGAACTCGCTGGCCGACGTCCAGATCCTGGGCGCCAAGTTCGGAACCCGCGAATACATCGACGTGGATGTGATCGTCACCTCCGCCGCCCAGCCGGCCCGGATGGGATTCGGCTTCGTGGCCGGCGAAACCGCCCTGGGCGCCGACGGCCTGTACCACATCGGGTCCGCGATCACCATCGACATCCAGGGGGTCGAGGGTGTGGCCACCCTGAACTTCCCGGCCAGCGCCAGCATCCCGGACATCGTCCGGGCCATCAACACCCAGACCGATGCCACCGGCGTCCTGGCCACCTCCGCCGCGGTGGGCGGAACGGCGGGTGCCGGCGTGGAGATGTACAGCCGCGGCTACGGCTCCGACCAGTTCGTGCGCGTGCAGGAGGTCTTCGGCAGCGGTCCGTTCAGCACGGTGGACCTGTTGAACCACGACAACGACGTCCCCTTCGTTCCGCCGGAACGGCAACGTGCGGAAGGCCACGACGCGGAAGGCACCATCAACGGCGCCCCCACCGTGGGCAAGGGCCTGGTGCTTCAGCTCAACTCGTTCCTATTGGACGTCACGCTGACGCTGGACGAAACCTTCGGAATCGGATCCACGACGTTCGCCATCACGGGCGGTGGATCGCTCTTCCAGCTTGGACCGCGGATCAACACGAATCAGCAGGAGAATATCGGCGTGCGGGCCATGCACGCCAACAAGCTGGGCAACCGCGTGGTCGGCTTCCTGTCCTGGCTCCAGGACGGGCAGCAATACGCCCTGCGGAACACCCAGAATCTGCAGAAGGCTTCCGACGCGGTCAGCGCGGCCATCGACCAGGTTTCGGTCCTGCGCGGCCGACTGGGTGCATTTGAACGCAACACGTTGCAGGCGAATATTTCCCAGTTGCAGATCACGGCCGAGAACCTGACCTCGTCGGAATCGGTCATCCGCGACACGGACTTTGCCGTGGAAACCACCGAGCTGACGCGGGCCCAGGTGCTCGTCCAGGCCGGAAACAGCATTCTGGCCATCGCCAACGCCCAGCAGCAGAACGTCCTGTCGCTGCTCGGCGGCTAATCCGACCGGCGGAAACGTACGGTTGCAGCTCGCGCGGCGGGCAGGGTTCCCGAGACCCACGGGACACCCTGCCCGCCGCTTTGCACGCCGCGCAGGTCCACGCAGAGAAGTTACTTTCAAGGGATCAGGGAATGCCCGTCAGCAGGTTGCCCGACAGGCGTAGGCCGCGTCTTCCTTGCAGCAAGCCTGGATGACCGGACCCTCCGGGCCGCCCAGGGCCACGCACGCGTCGTAGTAGGGGCAGATGCCCCCGTCCGCCACACCCACGGCGCCGTGCAATTCGGCGAGCGTCAGTTGCGGATCGAGTCCGGCCAGAGGAGAGGAGCCCTCTGGGCCGGCCGACCGCCGGCGTCCGGAAGCCGCCCGGAACAACCGCTGAAGAATGCCGATCGAGATGGCATGCGCCGGCATGGCCAATTGATACCGACCGCGGGGACCGCGTTCCTTCCGAACCACCTTGCCCGCGGTGAGAACCTTCAGGCCGGCGTCCAGTTTCGTCGGGGACAGGGCCGTGCGGTTCTTCAGTGCCGTGCGCGACAGCGGACCCGGCGCCGCGACCATTTCCATCAGGATATCCATACCGTGTTGCGCTGCAGCACCGTCCGACGAACCCATGTTCCGTGCGTCTCCCGCGAAAACAGATAACAGACAAGGCCGAAAGGCGATTGACTGGTACTTCATTCTAGGCCGGGGGATCGGCCAATCCAAGCCGGCGGCAGCAAGTTTGGATTTCGTTTGGAAAGCGGCGGCCGCAACGGCTCGCCGACCGGCGGCCGCGACGGGTCCAAACTGGTTGTCAGGCAAAAAGATACGCCACGCCCTCCTGCGGATCCCGACGGCCGAGCCTTGACCGAGCCCCTGCCGGTCGCCCCGTGAATTCGGTAGAATCGGGCCTGTCGGCGTTCGACGTTCCGAATGGCAGGAAGTCGGTCAGGCGGCATGAGGGCGGTATGAGAACCCGGCGGCGCATCTGCATTCTCACGGACGGATACCTGGACCTTTTCACGGCCAAGACCGCGGTCGGTCTGCTCCGGTACTGCCCGGAGGAGGTTGTGGTCGTGGTCGACTCCCACCACGCCGGCGGCGACCTCGCCTCCCTGGTGGGTTGCGGCGCGGGCGTTCCCATCGTGGACAGCATCCCGGCCGCCACGACCTATCAGCCTGATCATCTGGTCATCGGCGTCGCCCTGCCTGGCAGCCGGTTTCCCGACACGTGGCGGCGGCATATCCTCGACGGTCTGGCCGCCGGAATGCACGTGGTCAACGGACTCCACACGCGCCTGGCGAATGATCCCGAGATTGTCGCCGCCGCCAACCGGGCGCAACGGCGCATTGTGGACGTGCGGGCGGTCCCGCAACCGCGCGAGGTCGGAACCGCCCGGGCCCGATCGACGCGAGCCCGCCGCGTCCTGACGGTCGGAACGGACTGCAACCTGGGCAAGCGGCTGACGGCCATGGAGCTGACCCGCGCCCTGCAGGCCCGGGGCCTGCACGCCGAATTCGTGGCCACCGGCCAGACCGGCGTCATGATTACGGGCCGCGGGATCGTGGTGGATGCGGTCCTCTCGGATTTCGTGTCCGGTGCGGTGGAGGCGGAGGTGCTGGAACGCGGAGACGCCGACGTCGTGGTCGTCGAGGGACAGGGCGCCCTGCTGCACCCCAGCTACTCCGCCGTATCGACGGGGCTGCTCCACGGCGCAGTGCCGGACCGCATGATTCTGTGCCACGCTCCGTCGCGCAGCCGGTTCCGCAACACGGATGTGCCGCTGCCTCCGTTGCCTGAAACGATCCGGCTCCACGAGGCCCTTCTCCGCCCGCTGCACGCCGGCCGGGTCGCAGGCGTGGCGCTGAACTGCCACGGAATGACCGAGGACGCGTATCGCGAAACCCTGGACCGCATCCGATCGGAAACGGGGCTGCCCACCGTCGATTGCATCCGTGACGGCGCAGACGTCCTGGTCGACGCGGTGCTGGCCGAGGACGTGTCAGACCCTTGAAGCGGAAGAAACCATCCTCATCTTCCTTGCAGACGCCCGCCGCCGAACGACGGTCTCTGTGGAGGACCCTCGCGGGGCCGGCCATCGTGGTCGTCGCGGCGTTGCTGATGGGGTTGCCCTCGCTGCCGGGGGAGTTTCTGCCCGGCGATGACATCACGCTGGTGCGCGACCACGTTCTCATCAACCGCCCGTCTCTGGATCACGCGGTCAAGCTCTTCCGTCCCGATGCGAACCGCGATCTGTACCAGCCCGTGCCTCTGCTGACCTTCGCCGCGAATTTCGCCATCGTCCACAGGTTGGGACTGCGGGCGGAAGAAGGAGTGCTGCTGTTCCATCTGACCAACGTCCTGTTGCACGCCGGCACGGCCGTGCTGGTCTGGTGGCTGATCGCGCGACGGTCAAGAGACACGCTTTCGCCCGTGATCGCGGCCGTGCTGTTCGCCATTCATCCCCTGAACGTGGAGACGGTCGCCTGGCTCAACGGCCGGATGATGCTCACGTCCACGCTGTTTGCCGTGGGCGCCCTGGTTGCCGCGGATGCCTGGCAGTCCCGACGCCGTTGGCCGGCGGCCGTGCTGTGCGTGTTGTGCACGACGCTGGCGATGATGTCGAAGGTGCGCCCGGATCTGCCGGTTCTCCTGCTGCTGCTCATGCTGCTGCGCAGCCGGCGGCCGGCCGTTCGCGTGTGGATGATCTGGGGAATCGTGGCGGCGACCACGGCGTTCTTCGTCTGGGTGAACCTGGGCCTGTCCCGCGGACAACTGGAAGCCGGGGCGGAGACACTCGAAGGATCGCGGGCGGTCCGAACGATTCTTGCTCTCGGATGGTACCTGGGCCGTTTCATCGTTCCCTGCGGTCTGGCCTCCTGGCATCCGATGCCCAACCCGGCGCGATGGACCGATCCTGCCCTGATCCCCGCTGCGATCATCGTTCTGCTGGCCTCCTCAGTGGTCCTGGTTCTTCAACGGCGTGTGCGGTTTGTTGGTGTGGGCGTGGTGTGGTTCCTCATCACGATCGCGGTCACGCTTCCCCTCATCCCGTCCCGCAACGTGCTGGTGGCGGAACGCTATTTCTATCTGCCGGGCATCGGGCTGTGCTGGTCGGCCGCCGCGTTCCTGGCCGCCGCCGCCGGCGCGATGCGACGCAGACCTGCGCCCGCCGGAAAAGCTGCCGCCGTGGCACTCGGCATCATCGCCGTCCTGGCCCTGCTGGTCACGAGTTGGCGCTATGCGCTGACGTATCGAACGGGTGTGGCCCGGGCCCGACAGATCGCAGCCTGCTACCCGGCTTCCGAGGGAGTGTGGCGAAACCTGGCCCAGGCATACCTCCAGGCGGGCCGAGATCGGAAGAGCGTCGTGTAGGGAAAGGGTGTAGGATAGGGTGTTGGTGGCGGGGGGGGGGGGGGGGGGGGAGGGGGGGGGGG
>CAZBFW010000030.1:0-10837 GCA_964491135.1 uncultured Phycisphaeraceae bacterium
AGCACGTGCTGATCGCCATGTGCGATCCGTTGTCCGAGCCGGCGGCCGTGCAGGCCTTGGCCGGCAGGGGCGTGCGGGTGTTCGCCCTGGAACTGATCCCGCGCACCACGCGGGCCCAGAGCATGGACGTGCTCTCGTCGATGGCGACCATCGCGGGGTACAAGTCCGTGATCCTGGCGGCCAGTCATCTGCCCCGCATCTTCCCCATGCTCATGACGGCGGCGGGCACGGTGGCCCCGGCCCACGTCTTGGTGATCGGGGCGGGCGTGGCGGGGTTGCAGGCCATCGCCTCGGCGAAGCGGCTGGGCGCGGTGGTGCACGCCTATGACGTTCGGCCGGCGGTGAAGGAGCAGTGTGAAAGCCTGGGGGCGAAGTTCGTCCAGATGGGCCTGGAGACGAAGGACACCGAGGCGGCCGGCGGATACGCCCGGACCATGGACGAGGGCTTCTACCGCCGCCAGCGCGAACTCATGAAGCAGGTGGTGGCGGCGAATCACGTGGTGATCACCACGGCCGCGGTGCCCGGGGCGAAGGCGCCGGTGCTCATCACGGCGGACATGGTGGACGGCATGATGCCGGGTTCGGTGATCGTGGACCTGGCGGCGGAGCGGGGCGGCAATTGCGAGCTGACCCGCCCGGGTGAGAAGGTGACCCGCGGGGGCGTGACCATCCTGGGTCCGCTGAACCTGGCGTCGACCGTCCCCACCCACGCCAGCCAGATGTTTGCCCGCAACATGACCGCCTTCGTCCGGCTGTTGGTGAAGGACAAGGCCCTGAATATCGACATGAACGATGACATCATCCGTGACACCTTATTGACACAGAACGGGCAGGTGGTGCATCCGCAGGTTCGGGAGCGGCTGGAGGCCGCACCGGCTCCGGCGCCAGGCGCATCCACGCAGGAAGCGCAGGAAGGAGGCGTCGATTGATGTTCGTGCTGTTGCTGACCGTGTTCGTGCTGGCCGTCTTCGTGGGCTTCGAGATCATCACCAAGGTGCCGCCCACCCTGCACACGCCGTTGATGTCCGGCTCCAACGCCATCTCCGGCATCACCGTGGTGGGCGCCCTGGTGGCCACCGGCGCGGGCGAGGGCGGGCTCGCCACCGGGCTGGGCCTGTTTGCCGTGATCTTCGCCACGATCAACGTGGTGGGCGGGTTCCTGGTGTCGCACCGCATGCTGGGCATGTTCCGCAGGAAGGGGTAAGCCGTGCACGGTGAAACCATCCGAGATCTGGCCTACCTGCTGGCCTCCGTGCTGTTCATCTTCGGCCTCAAGGGCCTGGCTCATCCGCGTACCGCGGTCCGGGGCAACCTGACCGGGGCCCTGGGCATGCTGATCGCGGTGGCGGTGACCCTGGTGTCCGGCGGTGTGCTGCACTGGACATGGATCATCGTCGGCCTGATCGTGGGCAGCGTGATCGGCACGGTCCTGGCCCTGCGCGTGCCGATGACCGGCATGCCCCAGATGGTGGGGCTGCTCAACGGCTTTGGCGGAGCGGCATCATTCCTGGTGGCCGGAGCCGAGTTGATCATGAACTTCAGCGGCGATGCCGGTGTCGGGCATGGGGCGCTCCAGGAAAAGATCGCCATCGCGGCCTCCGGGCTCATCGGTTCGGTGACTCTGTTCGGCAGCCTGATTGCCGCGGGCAAGCTCCAGGAACTCCACTTCTCGTGGAAGGGCCGGAAGATCTGGCTGAGCAGCTCACTGCTGCTTCCGGGCCGCCACGTGCTCAACGCCCTGTGCCTGGCGATCGGCCTGGGCCTGTGCGTGCTGGTCGTTCGCAACCCGGAGACGGCCGCCTGGTACTGGCTGCTCGTGCTGGCGGCGGCCGTGCTGGGCGTGCTGATCACCATCCCCATCGGCGGGGCGGACATGCCGGTGGTGATTGCCCTCCTGAACTCGTATTCGGGCCTGGCCGCGACCGCCACGGGTTTTGTCCTGAACAACAACGTGCTGATCATCGCCGGTTCCCTGGTCGGGGCCTCCGGTCTGATCCTCACCAGCATCATGTGCAAGGCCATGAACCGCTCGCTGGCGAACGTCATGTTCGCCACGCTCGGCCCGACGGCCGGCGGCCCCACCGCCGACGAGGTCTATGCCGGCAAGATCAAGGCCACCAGCGCCGAAGAAATCGCCATGCTCTTTGACGGCGTGCAGCGGGTGGTCATCGTGCCGGGCTACGGCCTGGCGGTCTCCCAGGCCCAGCACGCCGTGCGGGAGCTGTCGGATTTGCTGGAGGCCCGCGGAGCGGAGGTGCTCTACGGCATCCACCCGGTGGCCGGCCGCATGCCGGGGCACATGAACGTGCTGCTGGCCGAGGCGGACATCCCGTACGACAAGCTGAAGGAGATGGACGAGATCAACTCGGTGCTGCCGCAGACGGACGTGGCCATCGTGGTCGGGGCGAACGACGTGGTGAACCCGGTGGCCCGCACCGACCCGTCGTCGCCCATCGCGGGCATGCCCATCATCGACGTGGACAAGGCCCGCACGGTCGTGGTCATCAAGCGCAGCCTCAGCCCGGGCTTCGCGGGCATCCCCAACCCGCTGTTCGCGCTGGACAACACGCTGATGTTCTTCAACGACGGCAAGAAGGCGTTTGATGAGCTCATCGCCGCCGTGAAGGAATCGTAAGACCGCGGCGCGGCTCCTGTTCATGCAGGCCGGGCTTCCGAGTTCTTCCGGAACGTGGGCGACGGCCTCCTTGACCCATCGGCTGGATTGCGCCGTGGCGGCTTCCGGCTGGCCGAACGCCATCGCCGGACGGGAATCCCGGATCAAGCCCTTCAGCCTGCCTTGCCCGGGCGGTATACTGGTTTCGCTACCAAACATCTGGAGGGATCGCTTTGCGCACTCGGGAGGCCTCGGCATGGCGGCAACGGTGACTATACGCGATGAAACCACGACTGGGCAGGTGACCGGCGAGATCACGATCGCGTTTCTCACCGAGCGAATGACGGTGCGCGAGTTGATCCGCAGTCGCGTGTACCAGGAGGTGAAGGATCACAACGTGCAGTCCGGCCAACAGCACTTCCGCGGGCTGGTCCAACCGACCGATACGGAGATGGAACTGAACGGCTATCGCCTCCGCCCCGGGCGGACCATCGACTGGCAGAAACAGTTCGATGCGGCCCTGGACGCATTTCAAGACAACCGCTTCCTCATTCTCATCGACGACCGTCAGGCCGAGCGCCTCGACGAAGAAATCGTCATTACGCCCGCAACACAGATCTCGTTCCTCAAGCTCGTGCCCCTCGTCGGAGGATGATGGGCATGGCTGAGGCCGCAGAAACGCCGCACGAACAACAAGCGAAGAAACTTCTGGATGTATTCAGCGGCTACACCAGTCGGTGGGGTGAATTGCCCCGTGAGCTGATCGATCACCCGGCGGTCCATGAATTGCTCCAGTCGGAACCTCAAACGCAGATCGCATTCCTTCGGCTGCTCGCCGAGCGGATCATGACCGTTGTGGCTGCGCTCCGCGGTGATCGGGACTTCTGCGATGGCGACTGGCGCAGCGTCGGCTGGCGGAAGGACTTCCCGAAGGTGGGAGCTATCCTTGCACGCCGCCTCCTGCGCAGAAAGCTGCCCGTCGCCGAACCGGACGTCTTCTTCCTCCTGGATCGCTCTGCGGACGTCGGAAAGATCCATACGAACGGTTATGACCACCTGGAAGGGATCGTCTCGCTGGCCGAGAGATTCGTCAAAGGCCAGGGGGGCAGCAGTCGCATCAAGGAGGCCGCACGACGCCTCGCCGACGCGCTTTCCTGGAGCCACGATGCCGACGACAGCAAACTCCGCATCCGCCTGGAGAACGTGGCGCATGGACCGCTGGCATTGCCGCTGCAACCCGGAGAACCGTGGTCGGACGCGCTTCTGGGGCGCTTGCGGCAATCCTCGGAGCGCCAAGGTGCTGCATGGTGTGGGTTACTGGTCTATTGCGCCGACGCCAAGGGAGCGACACCCTCTGCGAAATGGCTGAGCACAGCCCGGGAGCACATATCCGAGGTCGGCTGGGACGAATTCTGTGAGTACGTCGGCGAGATACTCCCGCTGGTGGGCAAGCCTCGCACGCAGCCCGTGCATCGTGTTTCCCAGTGGGGCCCCGACCCGAATCTGATGTTTTCCGAGATACATGTCGACCTGCTCAAGGGCCTCGCCTGGTGCTGCAGCCTGCAGGAGCACGCCGGCATTGCCCGCGCTCTCACCGCTCTGGCCCTGAGTAGCTACAAGAAGGTGCCCGGCGTCGGACCGCGAGCCGTCAGGGTCGGAAACGCCTGCATCTGGGCGCTTGGCGCCATGCCGGGGATGGAGGGCGTGGCGCAACTGGCGGTATTGCGCGCCCGAGTGAAGTTCGGCACCGCGCAGAAGGGGATTGAGAAGGCCCTGTCGCGGACCGCAGATCGCCTCGGACTGCCCCGCGACGAACTGGACGAACTGGCCGTCCCCACCTACGGCCTGGACGAGGTTGGTCTGCGGCGCGACACGATCGGCGAGTGTGTCGCCGAGATTTGCATAACGAGCAGCGCATCAGCCGAGCTGCGCTGGTTCAAGCCGGACGGCAAGACGCTCAAGTCCGTTCCCGCCGCCGTTCGCAAGGATCATGCGGAGGAGCTTGCCGAGTTGAAGCAGGCAGCCAAAGACATCCAGCGCATGCTGCCCGCCCAGCGGGAACGGCTCGATCAGCTCTTCCTCCAGCAAAAGACCTGGCCCTTCGAAACCTGGCGCGCGCGGTATCTTGACCATCCACTGATCGGGCACCTGGCCCGCCGCCTGATCTGGCGGTTCACCCGCGGTGAGGAGATTTCTGACGCCGTCTTTCGGGATGGGGCGTTCTTCACGCATGAGGATCGGGTCCTCGATCGACCGGACGCCGATACAGTAGTGTCGTTATGGCACCCCGTCGATCGCCCGGCGGACGAAGTGCTGGCCTGGCGCCGTTGGCTGGAGGCGAGGGAGGTCCAGCAGCCGTTCAAGCAGGCGCACCGTGAAGTCTACGTGCTGACGGACGCCGAGCGCGAGACCGACGTGTACTCGAACCGTTTCGCCGCCCACATCCTCCGCCAGCACCAGTTCAACGCTCTCTGCGCCGCACGCGGATGGAAGAACCAGCTCCGCCTGCTCGTGGACGCGGAGTATCCGCCGGCGACGCGTGATCTGCCAGGCTGGAATCTCCGAGCCGAGTTCTGGGTGCAGGGTGCCGGGGACGAGTTCGGCGTCGATACGAACGACACCGGAACCTTTTATTTCGTCTCCACGGACCAGGTGCGCTTTTATCCGATCGACGCTGCCGGGCGCATCGCCCACGCGTATCCGGGCGGCGGATACGCAACGCGCGGTCCCGAGGGCAGCGACACGCCGATTCACCTGCCCGCCGTGCCGTCGCTTGTTTTCTCGGAGATCATGCGTGATGTGGACCTCTTCGTCGGCGTTGCCAGTGTCGGAAACGACCCGAACTGGGCGGACGGCGGACCCCGGGGGCAATACCGCGAATACTGGTCCGGGTACGCGTTCGGCGAGCTGAGCGAGTCCGGCAAGACACGCAGACTCGTGCTTGAACGCATCGTTCCGCGGCTGAAGATCGCGGATCGCTGCACGGTTGTGCACCGGTTCCTCGTGGTCCGCGGGTCACTCCGGACGTACAAGATTCATGTGGGCAGCGGCAATATCCTCATGGAGCCGAATGACCAGTACCTGTGCATTGTTCCCGGCCGATTCAAGGGCAGCGGGCCGGCCGACAAGATCTTCCTGCCGTTCGAGGGTGACCAGACGCTTGCAGTGATCTTGTCCAAGGCGTTGCTGCTCGCGGACGATCAGAAGATCAGCGACCCCACCATCACGCAGCAGATCCGCACGATGCGCTGAAAGACAGACAGATGGAGGTCGGCGAGGATCGCCGGCCGTCGGAGAGACGCGCAGCGGAACGGCCGGCGCGTGCCATTCGCCTGCCCTACGGCCGCTGTGCAACCTCGAACACCGCCAGGATCGGGCGGTGATCGGAGGCGACGGATTCCGGGAGCACGCGGAACTCCACGTAGCGAAGGGAGGGATGCCCGTTCGTCAGGATGTAGTCGATCCGCTTGTCGGGCACGTCGGCGGGATACGTGGGAACGGTCCCGGAATCGTCCTCGCACGTGTCGACCAGGAAGGCCGTGGCCGCCGCGAGGACGCGACTGTCGGGCGTGTCGTTCAGATCGCCGGCCACGATGATCGGCAGCCCTGCGTGCGGTTCCATCTTCTCCTTCAGCATGGTCACGGAGGCCATTCGCTCCTCGTCGCTCGGATGGTAGTCAAAATGCGTCGCGTAGAAGACCAGGGGCTCGCCGTCCACCGTCACGTGGACTTCCAGCAGCCCGCGCTGCTCCCCGGGCCGGGATTGGGGCAGAAAGTGGTTCTGGTGCCGGTTCACGGGCATCCGGCTGAGCACGGCGTTGCCGTAGTCGCCGCCCTGGTGCTCGATGTTCCGCTCAAACACCACGTGCATGCCCGTCAGCTCCGCGAGCCGGGCCGGCTGGTCCACGCGGTCCGTTCGCTTCACGCCGCGGTCCACCTCCTGGAGCGCGACCAGGTCGGCTTCGCTGCGCCGGATGATCTGCGCGATCCGCTCCAGGTCCACCCGGCCATCCATGCCCTCGCCGTGGTGGATGTTGTAGCTGAGGACGCGCAGCGGCGTCGGTTGCGGCGAGGCGCAACCCGCCAGGAGAACCAGACAGAGGCCGACGGACCCGAAAAGCCGAAGGAATGCCGATCGCATGGTTACCTCACACAAACTGAAAGTCGATGGAACTCAGACGCCGTTCGTCTTATTAAGGCAGATACACGACAAGCGCGACCATAAGCGCGCGACCGATGAGCGGCCCGGGCCGTCTGCACGGATTCGCGCCCCTGGGATTGTCCAGTGCCAGAAGGTCAGCGTCGATGGTCCGGACGCCACAGTGCGGCCAGCGCGCCCAGCGCCAGCAGGCCCAGCGCCGACGGCTCCGGCACCCAGGCGACGAAGATCCAACCTCCCGATGTGCTATCGGTTGCGAGGAAACTGGTGTGGCCGTCCAGTGTCAGATCCGTAATCACGATCTCGCCCTCGCCCGCTGTTCCCAGCGCAATGTTCCCGTTGGGATCCACGTCGATGTCGCCGAAGAACGCACCGGGAACGCTGAGGCTGTCCATCAGGACACCCGCGGCGGAGTACCGATGAATGTCGCCTTCCGAAGTCGCCGCGACGATGGAACCGTCCGTGGCCACGTCTATCGCCCGGACGCCCGTGCTGCTTCCCAGAGTCACAGACCCCAGCGACGCAAACGTGAGTGGATCGTACTTGTGGACGCTCCACGAACTCAGAGCGTACAGAACGCCATCCGGACCCACGACAAGGTCGATCGGTTCGATCGTCTCCGCGAAACGGACGGTCGCCCCACCGGTCGTGTCGAAACGGACAACGCCACGGGGCGCGTCTCCCGTTCCGCCGGTCCACATGTCCGTGGCAAAGATGTACGGCCCCAGCTGGTCAAGCCCGCCGTAGGTCATATTGGCCACCGTGCTCCAGCCCGTGTACGTCCGCTGCGTCCAATCCAGCGTGTTCAGGTCGAGCCGCGCGAGATAGGGGTCAAACGTTCCGTTGTACACGTGAATCGCGTTTCCCGGCCCGAGGATGAGATCACGCGCAGTGTCCGTATTCACCCCTGTGCCGCCAGGCTCTGGGATATCTGCCAGGATCTGCAGGCGGGTTCCCGAGGTTGTGTACTCGGCAACGTATGTGGGGGCCGTTGAAGATCCCGTAAACTCGTTCACCGACGCGATGAGGTTTCCCGGGATGGGCGGTGCCGCGTATAGCAGCGTCGGCCCCATGACCAGTCCCGCAGCCAAGAACAGTACCGTCCGACGTCTTCCGTCCGTCCGCATGTCTCCTCTCCTTCCGTTAGACTTGTCCCATGATGCTCTCTCACCCCACTCTTGACGGGGCGATATTCAGCAGAAAGCAACGAACCGGAGGGCGAGGCAGTGAAGGGATCGTCCGCAATCGGCGAAAGTGCTTTGGGCTGTCTCTCTCCCTCCTCACTCCAACCTGCGAAGTGGCAACTTCTCTCTCTGCCGGTCAGCTTATCCATCGTACCGGGTCCCTGTCAATCCCTCGTCCGGTTCCTCGCCGCCGGACACGCCTTACCCGGTACCGACTTCGCAATGCCTTGCGCCAGCGAACGTTCGGCGCAGTGGTATCGTGAGCGGCAACGAAAGCCGCGTCGCTGAATCTCGCTTGAAGCGGCGGCTTTCACATCCTATCCGCTCCGGCGATTTCGCAACGGAAAGGGCGGCATTCGGACTCGTTCGCAGGTGCGCTGATGGAGCGGGTCTGCGGGCCCGCATGCCCGCGGCCTTCGCTCAGAGCTTGGCGACGGTGGCCACGTCCCGGATGAAGTCCTTGCAGGCCTGTTCGATGCACCGGTCCCATTCGGATGTGAACCGCTCGATGTACTTCATGTCCTCGTAGGCGTAGAGCACGCTGCGCGAGGCGTTGATGATGGCGCCGGTCCCGTCCGGTCGGAAGCAGGGGGCGATGTCTTCCGCCCCGCGGCCCTGGGCTCCCCATCCGGGCACCAGGAAGAGGCTGCGCGGCATCAGTTCGCGAAGGCGAACGGTCTCCTCGCGGTTGTGCGGCGCGACCACCGCCCCGATGCAACTGTAGCCGCTCGCTCCGACCAGGCCGTCGTCGCCGGCCCATTCATTCACCAGCACGGCCACCCGCTCGGCCACGGTCTGCCCGCTTTCCGTGCGGAGGCCCTGGACGTCCGCGGACGTCTCGTTGCTGGTTCGGACCAGGGCAAACACGCCCTTGTTCGGATTGGCCTTGCAGATGTCGACGAACGGGCGAACGGCGTCGAACCCGAAGTAGGGGTTTACGGTGACCGCATCCGGCGCCACGATGTCTTCGAGGTTGGTGAAGGTCGGGTCGCCCAGATGGGCCTGCGCGTACGCCGTGCTGGAGTGCCCGATGTCCGCTCGCTTCACGTCACCGATGACGATCAGGTTCTGGGCGTCGGCCTCCTGCACGAGGTCGTAATAGGCCTCCACCCCGTCCCAGTAGTACTGCTCGAAGAAGGCGGAGTTGATCTTCACGGCCGGGACCAGCGGGGCCACGATCTTGATGACCTGCCGGCAGAATTCCAGGATTCCGTCGATGGCGGACGTGGAATCGGAGGCATCGTTCATGGACTGGCGTTCGGCGATGTCGGCGGGCAGGCGGTCGTAGACGGGGTCGATCCCGATGCAGACAGGGGTTTTCTTGGTACGGATCGCTGCGATCAACTGGTCGGCAAAGTGCTCGGACACGCAACCCCCTTCCTGTGGTTTTCAGGGTGCCGGGCCCGGTCCCATTGACCGGGGCCGGCGGATTCGCGACACTCTAGGCCAACCGGGGGCTCGTGACAAGGGGTTATCGGCGGCCCTTGCGTTTCCGGGCCGGGTGGATACGATAATCCAGGATGCGTTGCCGCGGGTCGCGCGTCCCGTCGCCAGTCCTGCCCTTCGGGGTAACCCGCGATTCCTGCACAACTTGGCGGGGTTCCGAACCGAGGACCGTCCGCGGTCTCGGCCTCGGAAAGCGTGCTCTTCAGAACGAGAGAGAAAAAGCAACATGGCAGACTCCGTGTCGACAGGCCAGGGTGAGATCATCGGAACGTTCGAGCCCGACGGCAAAGGCGGCGGGTTCCTCCGTTCCGCGCAACGAAACTACTCGGTCCATCCGACGGACCCGCGCGTGTCGCCCGACCTGGTCAAGCGGCATCGGCTGATCGCCGGCGAGACCGTTGCCGGCACCGGCCGGGCCTCCAAGAAGTCGCGGACGACGGAATTGGTCGTGGTCACTTCGATCAACGGACACGCCCCTGACGTGTTCGCGGAGCGCACCCCGTTCGCCGCTCTGGTGGCCATCGATCCGGACCGCCCCGTGCGGTTCGAGATTCCCGGCGGCTCGCCGTCCATGCGGGTCGTCGACCTGATGACGCCGATCGGGTTCGGTCAGCGCGGTCTCATCTGTGCTCCGCCGCGCACGGGCAAGACCGTGCTGCTGCAGCAGATGGCGGCGGGCGTGGCCACGAACCACCCGGACGTCTACATGATGGTGCTGTTGATCGACGAGCGGCCGGAGGAGGTCACCGAGATGCGTCGCACCGTCCGCGGCGAGGTGGTGGCCAGCTCGAATGATCTGGACGTGGCCAGCCACGTGCGGATCGCGCGGCTGATGATCGAAAAGGCCAGACGGCACGTCGAGTGCGGCGAGAACGTCTTCATCCTCCTCGATTCGTTGACGCGGCTGGGGCGGGCGTTCAATGCGGCCATCCGCAACAGCGGGCGGATCATGTCCGGAGGGCTGGACATCCGCGCCCTGGAAGAGCCGAAGGCCATTTTCGGCGCCGCACGCAACGTGGAAAACGGCGGCTCGCTCACAATCATCGCCTCCGCCCTGATCGATACGGGCAGCCGCATGGACGAAGTGATCTTCAACGAGTTCAAGGGCACGGGGAACATGGAGATCATGCTTTCGCGTGATATGGCCAACCAGCGACTCTGGCCGGCCATTGACCTGAACCTGTCCGGGACGCGCAAGGAGGAACGGCTGCTGACCAAGGACGCCCTGGAACTGTCCTATCGTATCCGGCGCACCTTCGCGACCCGCTCTCCCATCAACGCCATGCAGGCTTTGCTCGATGCACTGGGCAAACACCCGGACAACCGGGCCTTCGTTGCCGCCGAGGCCCGCTGACGCCGGGCCCGCGCCGCCGCCGCACGCGACGGACCCGCAAACAACGCTCACAATCCGGCGCACGCGCCTGGACTTGCCCC
>CAZBFW010000030.1:10847-14420 GCA_964491135.1 uncultured Phycisphaeraceae bacterium
CCCGTGCCGTTGTGGTATGTCTATCCCTGGCCCGCGCCGGCGCGGCGCGAACGGTCGAGAACACCACGAGCGCGAGGAGCACGATGGCCGCGACGCAGATCCGGATGATTCTCACACTGGGACTGGCATTCCTGCTGCTTGGCTGCAATAGCGCCCCAAGGCTCGGAGACGACACGGTCTCTGAAGACCCTGCCCTCCACGAAGAGGCCCGACCGGACCCGACCCACGACGAGGGGACTGCAGACGATCCGGCCAACCACACGGCAGACGATGAGCCGACAGCGGAAGATCCGATCCACCCTGTGACGGGCGATCCGGAAGACCCGCAGGATTCTGACAACGCTCGCACCGGCAACGGGTCGGACGGAATCGGCGATCCTGCCGGCAACGGCTCGACCGAAGGGGACGACCCGAGGCCGGGCGATCTGAATGGCGACGGTGTGGTCGACCGCTTGGACTTCCAGGTATTCGTCGACGCGTTCGGCACAGCCCAAGGGGATGCGGGTTTCGACCCATCCCTCGACCTGGACGGAGACGGTGCGATTACGCTGGTGGATTTCCAGACCTGGATCGGCGGAATCCCCGAGCCATAATCCGTCGGGCGCGGCAGCGCCGACCAACTGGGACGCCACCCGCGAGCGTTTGTTGGCGCACGGAGTCGCAAGTTCATGGGCACGTCTTCCCCGACCACGGTTCCCTGGGCCTTTGTCACCGGCACACCGAATGAGTTCGGCCGGCCCGCCCGCCGGCATTGGTGGCTCGACCCCGACTGCATTTTCCTCAATCACGGTTCCTTCGGGGCCACGCCGCGCGAGGTACTCGCGGCCCAGGACGAATGGCGGCTCCGCATGGAACGCCAGCCGCTCCAATTCCTGGCTAAAACACTGCCCGGCGCGCTCCGCGCCGCGGCCGATGAACTGGCTGCGTCCCTCGGCGCAAACGGCGCGGACCTCGTCTTCCTCGAAAACGCGACCGCCGGCGTAAACACCGTGCTCCGCTCGCTTGCCTGGAGGGCCGGCGACGAAATCGTCTTCACCAGCCACGGATACGGCGCGGTAAACAAGGCCATCCGGTTCACGGCCGAGCGCCACGGCGCCCGTCCGGTGGAGGCGGTGATTCCTTTTCCCATCGAAAGCGAGCAGCAGGTCATAACGGCCGTCGAGTCGGCCCTGTCCTCGCGTACCCGGCTGGCCGTGCTGGACCATGTGACATCCTGCTCCGCCCTCGTCCTGCCCGTGGCCCGGCTGGTGGAGCTGTGCCGTGCTCGCGGCGTGCCCGTGCTCATCGACGGCGCTCACGCGCCCGGGATGCTGCCGCTGGATCTGGAGGCCCTGGGCGCGGACTACTATTCGGGCAACTGCCACAAGTGGCTGTGCGCCCCCAAGGGATGCGCGTTTCTCTGGGCCGCACCCGAGCGGCAGGCCGACCTGCATCCGCTCGTGATCTCCTGGGGCTGGCCGGAAGGATTCCAGGCCGAGTTTGCCTGGACCGGAACGCGCGATCCGAGCCCCTGGCTGGCCGTTTCGGCGGCCCTGGCGTTTCTCCGACGCATTCCGTGGGCCCATCGGTGGGACCACAACAACCGCCTGGCCGCCTGGGCCGCTCGACTGCTCGAAGAGGCGTGGGGCGCCGCGCCGTCGGCACCGGCCCGGATGCGTGCGAGCATGGCCACCGTGGCCGTCCCTGGAAACTGGCCGGCCTCGAAGGCCATGGCCGACCGGCTGCACGACGATCTGCTCCAGCGGTTTGCCATCGAAGTGCCGGTCATGGATTTTGCGGGCCGGCTCTGGATTCGCGTGTGCGCGCAGGTGTACAACGAGCCCTGGGAGTACGAACGCCTGGCGGAGGCCGTGTGCCGCATTCTTCGCAACGCCCCCGGCGCCGGAGACTGAAATGCGTATACTCATGGGGATTCTGGGGGGCCTGCTGGTGACCGGCGTGGCGAGGAGTTCCATGGCCAATGAGCGACCGGGACCGGGCGATCACGCGCTGACGGTGGTCAGCCGCGCGGACGGCTCGGCGCAGCCGTACCGGCTCTTCGTTCCCAAGACGGCGCGCGAGGGCAAACCGATGTCCCTCCTGGTCGTCCTGCACGGCAAGGGAGTGGATCACAATGCGTGGTTCGACCTCACTCCCGTAAAGGACGTGGCCGATCGTTACGGCTACATAGTTGCCGCTCCCAACGGCCGTGGTGATCGCTACTACGACGGCCCGGGCGAGCAGGATGTCCTGGACGTGATCGACGACGTGGCCCGCCGCTGCGCCGTCGACGCCGACCGCGTGTACCTCACCGGCCATTCCATGGGCGGTTGGGGCACGTGGTTTCTTGGGCTGCGGCACCCGGACCGGTTTGCGGCCATCGCTCCCATGGCCGGCCTCGCTCCGCAGCCGGAGCGGCTGCCCAACGCCCGGCACCTCGCTCCGTTCATCATTCACGATACGGATGATGACGTCGTTCCCGTTTCGCAATCGCGCGGGCCTGCCGGTCGGCTGGCGGAACTGGGCATCTCCTTCCAGTATCGGGAGGAGAGCGGCTTCGGGCACCGAAGCGCCCTGATCGGCGCGAATCTGCCCCGGTTGCTGGAGTGGTTCAACGTGCATCCCCGGGTGCAGCGACCTGACCGCGTCACGCTCGTGGCGGCAGCGGGCGATCCGTCGCGGGCGTACTGGATTACCGCGATGAAGCCGGCCGGCGAAAAGGCCCCCGGCTCCGTGGATGCCCGGCTGAAACCCGGGGGCAGAATGATCATCGACGTCGACTCCGTCCGCCAAATCGAGATCGACCTCGATGCGCTGCCGACGGATGCACCGCCGACGCTGGAGATCGTCGTCAACGGGCAGTCCGTGACCCGCGCGGAACGCCGGGGCAGCATGGTTCTTCAGTCTGCCGACGGCGAATCCTGGCAGTGCGCGGCGGTCCCAAAGGCGAACCAGGCGGGGTTCGTTTCACCGGAAGGTCAATCCCATGTCGCGCCGTGAGTTAATGTTCCGCACGTACGCCGATGTGATCGATGAGATCGACCGGCTGGCGGCCCGTGGCTATGAGCAGACCGGACAGTGGACCCTGGGGCAGATCTGCCGGCACCTGTCGTACTACATGCGCGGCTCGCTGGAGGGCTACCCTTTCATGCTGCCGTGGATCATCCGGAAGCTGATTGGTCGGCGAATGCTCAGGAGACTTCTCTCCGACGCGCCGATGCCGCCCGGCAAGCAGACCATCCCGGCCTCTCGGCCACCAGAAGGCATCAATGAGACAGAGGCCATCTCCGAGGCGCGGACGCTGCTCGAACGGCTTCAGACACACACGGGCGAATTGCACCCTTCGCCGATGTTCGGGCCCGTCACCCCGGACGAGGCCCGGGCCCTGCACCTCAAGCACGCGGCACATCATCTGAGCTTCCTTGTTCCGAAGGAATCCTGAGCGGCCCCGGGCGGGCCGATGCGCGAGACTCCTCGGTCAAACGGGCAGGATCAGCGGGGGGATCTCGGCGAACGACCGCACGATGTGATCGGCCAGCTCCGCCCACGTCGGCATGTCTTCCCGGTCACCCAGCATGAGAATCGTCCGGCTGC
>CAZBFW010000031.1:0-13829 GCA_964491135.1 uncultured Phycisphaeraceae bacterium
TCCTGGGCGACGACGCCGACAAGTTTGTCATCGCGGCACCTGCGGGATACGAAGAGATCGTCATCCACCACGCGCATTGGCCGCCGACCGGCGAGCATCCGACGATCCTGCTGGCGATCAAGCATGCCGTGCACGTGAACAGCGACAGAGTGTACGTGACCGGCTACTCGCGCGGCGGCCACACGGCCTGGACCTTGGCGGTGCTGCACGCCGACGAGTTCGCGGGCGCGATGCCGCTGGCGGGGACATTCTCGCTGGTTTACGTGGACCTGCTGTGGGATGCGTTTCTGCCGAACCTGGCGCATCTTCCGGTGCTGTGCGTCTGGGGAGCCGGCGACAAGTACGATGCCGGCGACAAGCCCAGCAGGCAGGGAGGCATCGCGGGCCTGAATCGCATGCTGCGCGAACGGTCCACCAGGCCGGAAACAGCGTTTCCGCTCGTCGGCATTGAGGACCCGGAGAAGGGCCACTCCGACGTCGTCCCCCCGCCCGACGAAATGCGCAAACTGCTGACCCGTACCCGCGCCCACACCCCCCCCGCATTCCATCATGCCTTCCGACACATCTACCAGGCCCGCTCGTACTGGGTGGAGGGGCACCGTTGGTACGGCGATCAGTGGGACCAGAAGAGGCGTGACGTCAGGATTCGCGAGGGGGAAGTCTTGCGCCAGGACGAGCTGCTGGAGAAGTCTGCAGCGATCTTCCGCCGATTGCTGGGTTATCTTGAGGGCAGTGTGGACGGGCAGGTGCTCAGCGTAGGACGCAAGAACGTTGACGAGCTCACGATCTGGATTCACGACGGGATGATCGACTGGGAACAACCGATCGTGCTCAAGGTGAGCGGCCGGCAGGTGTTCGAGGGGCGCGTCGAGCCGGACCTGCTGGTGTGCCTGACACAGGCCGCGCGGACGTGGGATTTCGACCGCCTGCGCTGGGCTGGGCTACGGTTCAGGGGCAGATCGAAGACGCGTCTCGTGACCCCCGAGACCGAGTTCCCGACGCTCAGTGAGCAGCTCGCGGGGCAGAAACAGCGTGGATGAGCATCTTCCAGCCCGCCTCCTGGATACGTGGGGAGCGCCGAGGCGGACGCTCGTAACGCAGGGGCAAATGAGAGATTAGAAAACGGCCATGCACAAGCGTGCATGACCGTCTGCCACCGAGCCCGAAGGGATTCGAACCCTCAACCACCGGATCGACAGTCCGGTACTCTAACCAATTGAGCTACGGGCCCTTGCGTTCGGCGCCCCGAGGGACGCTGAGCCTGCTTGCACTCTGATAATACATGGCCGGTTTGGGTTGTCAAGATGGTCCTGCCGGTGAACGAACCCATTGCCCGGCCGTGGGTTGCGGCACTCCGGGCATCCACTATCATGACGCGGCCAGCGACACGGAGGGACCACCGAATGCACGCGAGGCCGCTGAAAAGACCCTGCAACGTCATTCTGAATCTTGCTTTGCTGTGTTTACTCGCAGGGCGGGCCGGCGGGGCCACCCTGGAGGAGCAGCTTCGGGCCGTTCTCGAGCCGAAGCCCGAACCCGGCGCTACCTGCGGGGCCATTGTCATTGACCTGCAGACCGGCAAAACGATCCTGGACGTCAACAGTGCCGAAGTCCTCGTGCCGGCCAGCAACGCCAAAGTGTTTTCGCTGGCCGCCGCGATTGACATCCTCGGGCCGACGTTCGAGTTCCGCACCGTGCTGGCGACCCGCGGCAATGACCTGATCGTTGTGGGGGACGGTGATCCGAGCATCGCGGTCCCGGAAGGGGCCGGAAAACCCGACGATCCGGTGGCGGCCGTTTTCGATGGCTGGGCGGCCCGGCTTCGTGAGAAGGGCCTGGGGGTCATCGCGGGTGATCTGGTCATTGACGAGTCCATCTTCGAACCTGCCCGCGACCACCCGCAGTGGCCCCAAGAGGACATCGGCCGGGCGTATGCCGCGCCGCCGGGCGCGCTGAATCTGTACGAAAACACGGTGTTGTTCACCATCAAGCCGGCAGGAAAGGCCGGGGAGCTGGTGAAATGGAGTGTCTATCCGCCCAACGGGCTGGTTGAAGTCCGGAACAAGTGCAAGACCGCCGCCAAGGGGAGAAACACTCCCGTGCTGTACCGGCCCCGCCCCACGTTCGAGTACCAGTTGAGCGGCACCTGCACGGCCGAGACAAAGTCCTCGCTGGCCGTTCCCGACCCGGGCATGTTCTTCGCCGAGGTGCTGCGGACGCATCTGGTCAAGCACGGAATCCGCATCGACGGGAAGATTCGGCGTGAGCGCGTGCGCGACGAGCAGGGCCGGTTGCCACCCGATTGCGCGGTCGTGCTGGTGCATACCACGCCGCTGGCGGACGTGGCGGCACGCGTGGGCAAGGACAGCCAGAACCTATTTGCGGAGGCCCTGCTGAAGCGAACCGGCTATGCGTTTGCCCTCGCAGCGGGCGAGGCGAACCCCCGGGGAAGCTGGGCAACCGGCCGGGCCGCGGTGGAGGACTTCCTCAAGCGGGCCGGCGTGGAAGAGAACCACGTCATTCCCGCCGACGCCTCCGGCCTGAGCCGCGCAAATCGGTCGTCGGCTCGGGCGATGGTCCGGGTGCTGAGCTACATGCACAAGCACCCCGGTTTTCCCCTCTTTGCCCGAAGCCTGGCGGTCGCGGGTCGCGATGGAACGCTGCAGGGCCGGATGAAAAATGTGCCCGGCCTGGTGTGCGCCAAGACGGGCTACATCGGGGGCGTACGCACGCTGAGCGGCTACGTGGAAACGCCGGACCGACGGATGTACGCGTTTTCCGTGCTGTTCAACGGTTTCAAGAAGGCCAGCAAACCGTTCACAAAGATGCAGGACCAGTTCTGCGACGTGCTCGCCAGGTCCAAGCCCGAACCGGCGGACAAGCCGTAACCCTGCCCGCCGGAGTGGGGCAAGCAGTGAAGCCGGACGTCATGCGTATTGTCGCTGGAAGCGGGCTTTGCTTCCCGCTCCGTCCGCAACGGCCCGCCTTAAAAGTATCAAGTCTGGCGCTCGGCAACGGTTGACATTCGCGCAATCGTGCCGTTCAATGCGACCGCGGGCCGTGCGGACACGGTTTGCCGAGCGCGCCCCATTCAATGTCCCTCCTGCAAGACGAGGATTGAACAATGTCGCGAACCACGATGCCCCACTCGATTCAACAATTGATCGCGGGACCGGCACTGCTTTTGGCATTGGCGGCTGGAATGGCCGTCGCCGCAGAGACGCCCGGCGTACTGAACGGGATTGACGTGCTCGCCCGAGACGGCTTCAAGGTCCTGGACGGGGCGAAGGTGGGCCTCATCACCAACCACACCGGGCTGGACGTGAACGGCAAGTCCACCATCGAGCTCATCAATGCGGCCCCCAACGTGACTCTGGTCACGCTCTTCAGCCCGGAGCACGGCCTCCAGGGCGTCAAGGACGAGCACGTCGGCGATTCGACAGACCCGCTGTCGGGCAAGAAGGTGTACAGCCTGTACGGCCAGACGCGCCGGCCGACCGCCGAAATGCTGGAAGGCATCGACACGCTCGTTTTCGACATCCAGGACATCGGCTGCCGGTTCTACACGTACATCGCCACCCTGGGCTACGCCATGGAAGAGGCCGCCAAGCACGACCTGCGCATCGTCGTCCTGGACCGGCCGAACCCCATCACCGGCACCCGCGTTTTCGGCCCGCCCTGCGACAAGGACGGGCAGTTCACGGCCTATCACCCGTTTCCGCTGGTGCACGGCATGACGGTGGGTGAGCTGGCCCGCATGTTCAACGAAGAACGCAAAATCAACGCCAAGCTGACTGTCGTTCCCATGGAAGGCTGGAAACGCAGCATGTGGCTCGACGAAACGAACCAGACCTGGGTCCACCCATCCCCGAATATGCGATCGCTGACGCAGGCCACGCTATATCCGGCCATCGGTCTCATCGAAGGATGCAGCATCTCGGTCGGCCGGGGAACGGACACGCCATTCGAGGTCTTCGGCGCTCCGTGGGTGGATGGCCGGAAGCTTGCCGCAAGGTTGAACAGCGTCGGCCTGAAGGGTGTGCGGTTCGTGCCATACCGATTCACGCCCGACTCCAGCAAGTACAAAGACAAAGCGTGCGGCGGCGTGCAGGTCGTATTGACGGACCGCAACGCGTTCGACCCGCTGGAAACCGGCCTGACGATCGCTCGCGAGCTGAGGCTGCTGTTCGGCGACGATTTTGACATCGAAAAGGTGAACAACCTGCTCTTCCACAAGTCCACCGTGGACGCGGTGAAGGCTTCCACCGGCCCGACATCCTACACGCCACTCTGGAAAGACTCCGTGAGCAGGTTCCTGGAGACCCGCAAGAAGTACCTGCTGTACGAATGATGGCGGGCACGGGCTCTCCGCCCGCCATCCGGTCCGACCAGGCGACGGAACGACGACCAGGGCCGAGGAAGGCCGCGCGCTGCGGGCCACAGGCTGGCGGGAGAGAGCTTGGCCGGCTCGGGGCTGTGGGTTGCCGCAAACTACGTCCGGATAACCGGCCCACGCCGCCCCATGGCGCGTTTGTAGCAGTCCGATATCTGGGGCAAGTTCTGGTTTCGTGGGGTTTTGCGCTTGCCCCGGACCTGGCAGAATGGGTACCATACCAGTGTCGGGACCGCACGCGCCGACATGGCGCGCGGGGCGCAGTTCACCTCGGGCTCTGGCGGTCGCAATCAAAGAGAGAGAGACAGGGACTGTGTGTAAAGTGTTGCGCCACGCAGGTGCGCGCGTATTGGAATTTGCGATTGTTGTGGTTCTCTCTTTTGTGAGGAGGAAGAAATGAAAAGAAATGCGACTGTTCTTCTTGCCGGCCTTGCCGTGCTGGCGGTGGCGTCCGGGGCGATGGCCGTTCCGTATGCCTCCGGCGTCACCCAGACCGGCAACACGGTGAATTTCGTTCTGAACCAGGACGCGGCGAACGCGTGGGTGGTGCTCGATGGCGGAGCGGCCACGCTTCCGTTGGGCGCCCTGACGAAGGGAAGTCACTCGTTTGACATGACGGGCTACTCTTCGTACCAGATCAAGGTGCTCGGCGGCGGCGCGGCGGGCTGGACGCAGTTCAGCAATGACGGCGATACCACCAGCAAGTACTTCTCGCCGAGAGGCGTGACGGTCGACCGGAATCCGCTGAGTCCGTACTTCGGCCGGATCTACGTTGCGGAAGCTCTGGGCGGGTTGACCGGCTCCGGGCGGACGACCACGGACGGCATCTATGTGCTGGATGCGGCCCAGGGCGATGTGACCGCACAGGGTGATGCGGCGTACGGCGGCGGTGTGGATTGGACCGCGGGCGCTGCCAACAGCCCGTACAAGATCGGCCTCAACAAGACCGATGCGTCGGACACCAACCTCTATATCTCAGACTGGTCCGACCAGCACTCCGGCATCTGGACGGCGAACACCGGTAACATGGGCGCCGCGTTCTCCGAGTTGCTGGACAACACGGGACGTTCTTCCACGGGCTTGGTCATGGAGAATTACGGAGCGGGTACCGTCGACCTGCACGGCAGCGTTCCGTGCGGACCGTGGGTTGAAGGAAGTGGCGCCGATCGCAAGATGTACACGGTGGACGAGGACGTCCGCCGCGGCAACGTGCTGCGGTACGACATCGGCACGGCCACTTCGGGCTACGCTACAGCCCCGGCGGACCAGACGCTCGATCAGACCGTGGACGGTTCGCTTGTCGGGTTCATCCAGAACGGCTCGATGGATCTGGTTCGGGATGAGGACGGGACCTGGTGGGTTGCCCAGTACCGGTACACCGACAGCAACACTGTTCCCGCGCTGACCCGCTGGGAGGATGGGGCCACTGCGCCGATCTGGAAGTCGGGGCCTGCAACTGTGCCGCTCAACCGCGGGTATGGCATTCTCGACATTCACGATCAGAACGACCTGATCGCCCTCGCGACGAACAACTCGCTGATCTACATCCTGGACATCAGCGATCCGGCCAATCCTGTGCTGGTCGATAGCATCGCCCACACCGGAAGCACGATTCGCGACGTTGCGTTCGACGAGGCCGGAAACCTGTACGTGGTGAGCAGCAGCAGCGAAACGCTGCGGATCTACTCTCCGGGCGGTGACTGGCTGGCAGTTACCGGGTCGGATGGCACGTTCACTCTGATTCCGGAGCCGGCGACGCTGGCTCTGCTGGGTCTGGGCGGGCTGGCGCTTCTGCGTCGCCGCCGCTAGGCCGCGTACGATTTGTTCAGAGAGTCTCCTTGCGAGGCCGCCTTCGACAGGCGGCCTCGCTTTTTTTAAGGCCATTCGGCTGAGGCGTGTGGCTTGGGCGGACGGCACGTGAAGCGTATAATCGCCGCCTTTTGAGAAGCGTGCATCCATGAGTCCAAGACGACGAAAGCCCCGTCCCGAAGTCCGGCGGACCGGCTCCGGATCGGCTCCCAGCGCCGGTGCATCTCAGCGGGTGCCGTGGGTCGTCCTCGGGATCGCGCTGGGGGTGATCATGGTATTGGCGGGCGGGTTCTGGTGGTTCGGGTCCGCGGCGGAGGATGCGGGCCCCGGGCCGCTGAACCTTCTGCTGATCACGCTGGACACGACGCGTGCCGATCACCTGGGCTGCTACGGGCATCCGGGCCGGACCACCCCCAACATCGACCAATTGGCTGCCGGGGGCGTTCGCTTCGCCCAGTGCATGTCTGCAGCGCCGAGCACGCTACCGTCCCACGCCACGATCCTGACCGGGCTCTACCCGCACGCGCACGGCGTGCGGGACAACGTAGGGTTCCGGCTCGGCGAGGCGAACCGGACGCTGGCCGAGGCTCTGCGGGATGCAGGCTATCGCACGGCGGCGTTCGTTGCGGCGGTCGTGGTGGGGCGGGACACGGGACTCGATCAGGGCTTCGAAACGTACGGTGATACCGGCGACCGGCATCAGCGCCCCGGCGACGAGGTGTGTAATCGGGCGATCCACTGGCTCGAGACCCACGCGACCGAGAAATTCTTTCTGTGGGCGCATTTCTTCGACCCCCACGCACCCTACGAGCCACCCGATGCATACCGACGCCGGTTCGCCGACCCGTACACGGGCGAAATTGCGTTCGCGGACGCCCAGGTGGGCCGCCTGGTCGAAGCGATAAGACGCCTCGGGCTGGACAAGAAAACTCTGATTGTCGTCACGGCGGACCACGGCGAGGGCCTGGGCGAACACGGCGAGGAAACGCATCTCTATTTCGTCTACGACACGACGATGTCCGTGCCTCTGGTTATGCACTGCCCGGGACGAGTGCCGGAGGGGGCCGTTGTGGCTTCCCAGACGCGCACCGTCGATATCATGCCCACGATTCTGGCGATCCTCGGCGCGTCGCCCGAGCCGAACGTTCAGGGAGAGGACCTTCTTTCACGAATGCAGCAGCCGTCCAACGCGACGGACCTGCCGGCATACGGCGAGTCGCTCGGTGCACAGCTCGTCTTTGGTGCCGCGCCGCTGCGATGCCTTCGGCTGGACGGCTGGAAGTACATCCACGCGCCCAAACCCGAACTGTTCCGCGTAAGGGATGATCCCCAGGAGAAGCGGAATCTGGCCACCGCCGAGCCGGATCGCCTTTCCGCGATGCGCGAGCAGATTCGCTCGATCATTGCCCAGTCGCCTCCGCCGCCCGTCGCGGATGCGATGTCTCGTCCGGATCGCGCCACCCTCGATAAGCTTCAGTCGCTGGGTTACGCGGCCAGCGGCACAAACGTGTCCCTTCCCGGTCGGACGGAACTCGACCGGTTCGAGCCCATCGGCGATGACCCGAAGGATCGCCTCGAGGCGATCGCCCTCATCGGGCGGGCCACTCTTTGCCAGCAGACGGGACGCTTCGCGGAGGCGGAAGAGCTGCACCGCCGACTGGCGGCGATTTTTCCGGAGAGCGTGGATCTGGCCTTGCGGCTGGCCCGATCCCTGTTTCTCCAGAACCGCCTGGAGGAAGCGATCGCGATTCATCGCACGATGCTGGAACGACATGCCGACAGCAGCGACGTTCAGTACGGGCTGGGCAAACTTCTGGACCGGGTGGGACGCGCGGAAGAAGCGGCGGGGCACTTTGCAGAGGCGGTCCGGCTCGATCCGGAGTATCCCAACGGGTACTACGATCTGGGCGTGGTGCTCCGGAAACTCGATCGGCCGGACGAGTCGCTCGAGTGTTTTCGCCAGGCGGTGAGGGCACGCCCCACGCACGTGAACGCGCGGCTGAATCTGGGGGCGGCCCTGGTTGCCCGGGGAGACGTCGATGCCGGCATCGAGCAATACCGGGAGGCTCTGAAGGCGGCTCCCGACGACTTCGGCGTCTACTACAACCTGGGCAACGCGCTGCTTCGCAAAGGCGATCGCGCCGGCGCCGCCGCGGCCTACCGCGAAGCCGTCCGTCTGAAACCGGACTTCGCACCTGCCCGGCAGGCCCTGGCTGATCTGGAATGAAGCGTCTCTCCCGCCGCGCGTCAGAGGGCGACGCAGAGTTGTGGCCCGTCCGGGGCAGGCGGGTGGCGTTCGCCGCTACTCGCCGGTCTCCCGCGACCACTCCGCCAGCGTGCCCACCGCTTCATCCTGCAGCCTCTCGAAGGGCTGCACCGATCCGGGGATCCGGTTGTACAGGAACGAGAAGGCCAGCCAGCGACCCTCCCGGGTCTGCACGTAGCCGCTGAGGGTGCGGACGGAGCCGATGTACCCGGTTTTGGCGAACACGCGGCCTTTCAGGTCACTCATGCGATTACGCAACGTGCCCTCCACGCCGACCTTGGACAGGCTCTCCCGATACATCGCCCCGTCCGAATGCGAGTGCATCACTTTCAACAACTCGGTGAGCAGCCGGGCGGTGACCTTGTTACCGTGGCTCAGGCCTGACCCGTCGGCCACCTTCAGGCCGCGGGTGGAAACGCCCAGCTTCCGGATTCGATCAGGCACGGCCCGCCGGGCATTGTCCCACGACCCCGGCTGGTGCAGCCACCACGAGGCCGCCCATTGCCCTCCCACGGTCTTGGCCAGGCATTCGGCGAAGAGGTTCTGGGAGTGCGTGTTGGTCCGCCAGAGCACGTCGGCCAGCGGGGTCCGGTGGACGGCCAGGATTTTTCCGTCACGCGGTGCTCCGCGCGCATCCCGGCGGACTGAAATCGGCCGCAGTTTGCCGGCGACGTCGATGCCGTGCTTCTGCAGGGCCAGGCGGAAGGCGTCGGCCAGAAACAGGCCGGGGTGCGTGACCGGCTTGGACTGCAATTCCGTGCGCTTCGTCGCCCGGCCCGTCAGCGTGAAGACGTTCCGCGTGGAATCCCGGACGATGTCCGCCGGCTTGCCGTCGCCGTGCGAAACGCAGTTGTTGACGATGCTGACGACCTGCGTGGGCGGGGCAATGCTGTAGCTGACCGGCGCACCGGGGTCCGCGGGCGTGACGGTCACGTCGATGCAGTTGTCGTTGAAGTTCAGGCCGCTGACCGGGCAGGCATACCATTCCGTGCGGCTGCGCGCGGACCAGTCATCGTGGAGTTGTCTCATCTCAAACCACGATTCGTCGTAGCACAGGTCGCCGGCGATGCGAGTTACGCCTTTTTGCCTGAGGAGACCGGCCCATTCGTCGAGCACGGCATACGGATCGCGTTTGTGGCGATCGGCCAGTCGGACGTCGCCGAGGGCCGGATCGCCCGTGCCCACGATCCAGAGGTCGTCGCCCGATTGCACCAGGTACGTGTCATACGTGAAGTCCCGGCCCAAAGCGTCCAGGGCGGCCGCGCTGACCACCAGCTTCATGTTGCTGGCGGGCGTGAAGGGCTGATCCGCGTTCTCGGCGTACAGCTCCCGTCCGGTCGGCAGCTCGATGACACGGGCCGATACGATGGCCCCCGAATCATCCAGCCGGTGCAGGATGGGCGGCAGGTCCTTCGAAAGTGCCGGGTCGTGCCGGACCGGAGCGCACCCCGCGCCGGCCAAGAGCCCCGACAATACGAACGCCAGACGGATGGGTACGTTTCGCTTCATAATGCCTCCAGAGGGATGGGTCACTCGGGCTTCCTCGGGTTTCTCAGATGCCATGGGCCTTCGGTTGTGCCGCGACGCGCTCGATGCGGTTGCCCAGCCGCGTGGTGATTTCGTAGGGGATTGTGCCGAGCATCAAGGCCAGCGACTCGACGCTGTTCGGCGCGTCCCGATCGTTGTCGATGATCACCACCGGATCGCCCGCCGAGACGGAAAGGCCGTCGCGCCGCAACGCCGTCAGATCGACGACCGTCTGATCCATGCTGACCCGGCCAATGACCGGGACAAGCCGGCCGGACACGCGCATCTGTCCACGGCTGGACAGGTGACGGTTGTATCCGTCGGCGTAGCCGATGGGCACGAGGCCGACCAGTGATTCCTGCCGGGTCTGGAACGTGCCGCCGTATCCGACGCGGCTGCCCGCCGGGATCACCTTGACCAGCGTGAGTCGGGTGACCAGGCGCAGCGACGGGCGCAGGTCCGGCCGGTTCACCATGTCGGGTCCGGTGTGGTAGCCATAGAGAGAGATGCCGGGCCGGATCATGTCGAGGTGGCTGCCCGGCACGTCGATGATGGCCGCGGAATTGGCGGCGTGGACGACGGGCACGGAAAGCCCGGCGGCGCGGACCTGCTGGACGAATGCCAGGAACCGGTCGAGCTGCCGGCGTGCGAAGGCTTTGTCGTCATCGGCCGTGGCGAAGTGGGTGTACAGGCCCTCGATCACGAGGCCGTCCGTCCGTCCGGCGACCTGCATCAGCTCGAGCAGGGGTCCCTCGTGTATGCCCATGCGCGACATGCCGGAATCGAGCTTGAAGTGGAGCCGGGCGGGTCGTCCCACGGCGCGCGCGGCAGCGGCCAGATCGTCGAGGTCGGCGGCCGATGTCACCGTGACCCGTACGTCGTGCTCCACCAGCCAGCCGGCGGCGTCGCGGCGCTGCGATCCGCGCCAGGCGTTGAGTTCCGCTCCGAACAGCAGGAGCGGCCCGTCGTATGCCAGCTCGCGCAGTTCCAGGGCCTCGCGGATGGCGGCCACGCCGAGCATGTCGGCGCCGGCCCGCCGCAGGGCGGGCAGGACGAGCCGGATGCCATGCCCATACGCGTCGGCCTTGACGGCGGGGCAGAGCTTGCAGCCGGCCGGGGCGAAGGAGCGGAGCACACGGATGTTGTGCTCAATGGCCTCCAGGTCGATTTCGGCACGCAGGCAGGCGGCATTCATACGATGCGGTCCCCGGGTTACGGCGCGTCAGAACGTCGAAGGCACGAGCATAGCGGGATGCGGCGATTTCACAAGCGGCCTGCGTTCTGCCTTGGCATGATGCGCGAGGTGACCCATAATACGATCGCCCGTGCCCCGGGCCTCTGTGCCGTCGCGCGCGGCGGGAGGCGGTACTCCTTTCACGCGGGCAAAAGGAGCCTGGCCTATGAAGGTCTTCGGCGGAATGATCCGATCCGTACTCAATATCAACTTCATCTGGGGGATCATGATTCTCGTCTCGTTCGTTCTGTGCCTGGTGCAGCACATCCAACACACGACTTCCCGCGTAGACCCCTCGCTGCTGGCGGATGGCGCGAACACGCTTGCCGTCTACGTCGGAGATTTCGAGAACAAAGACGCGAAGCCCCAACGCTTCACGCTCACGCTCGATAAGACGAACGGGCAGTGGCAGATCCCGGAATCCTCCGCCGCCCCGAGCGAGGACAGGCCGTGGCTCATCGCGGCCCGTCCGGACGGCCAGGCTCTCGACCTTGTCTGGGATTTCAAGGGCCACGGCGGTTACCTGCTCAGCGTCGAACGGCCCCGGCCGTTGAACGAACCGATCCCGGAGCACTATGTCCGCAAGGGGGAGAACACCGTTTTCGTTCGGCAGACTCCCGGTGACGCACCCGCCCGCACATTCATTTTCCACGTCAACCGGGAGGGCGACGATCTCCGCGTAGCTTCCGTGGATGCGCCCGCCGGCGTCCGCGAACCGCACCTGCAAGGGGCGCGCCTGACGGACAACGGCTTCGTCCTGGACTGGCACGACTGCTCGCCGCACGAGTGTTCCGTCATCGTGGAGCAGCGACTGGCCATCGGCAAGCTGGTGACGCTCAAGTCGCTGACCGAAGCCGCCTTCGAGTACGCGACAAAGGGGTTCGAAATCGCGCTGAAGCTCGTGGCGGCCATGGTCATGCTGCTGGGCCTGATGAAAGTCGGGGAGAAGGCCGGCATCATCCAGATTGTGGCGGGGGCCGTGTATCCGGTCATTCGATTCCTGTTCCCGCAGGTGCCGAAGGACCACCCGGCCAACGGCGCCATCGTCATGAACGTGACGTCCACCCTGCTCGGGCTGGGCAACGCCGCCACGCCGTTCGGGCTCAAGGCGATGAAGGAGTTGCAGACGCTCAATGACCATCCGGACGTTGCCACCGACTCCCAGGTCATGCTGCTGGGCTACAACACCGCGGGACTGGCCATTCTGCCCACCACACTGCTCAGTATTCGCAACGCGGCGAACTGCAGCGATCCCACCGAAATCATCGGCACCTGCATGCTGGCCGGTGCCGTGGCCACGGTGACGGCCATCGTCATGGTGAAGCTGCTCGGCCGGCTGCCCATGTTTTCCCGCGAAGCGGCCGTTGCGGAGTATGAGCGTGACCGGGAGGATGCGGCTCGCGCAGCCGAGGGAAAGGAGGCCAGGTCATGATCGCGGCGTCCACGTTCAAGTTTGTGGTCGATCAGGTCTCACTGCTGACCATCCCGCTGATGTTCTTTCTGATCGTCAGCTATGCCATGGTCAAGCGAGTGAAGGTTTACGAGGCGTTCATCGAAGGTGGCCGCGAGGGGTGGGACATTTTCCTGCAGATCCTGCCGTACATCGTGGCCATCTTTGTGGCCATCGGCGTGTTTCGCAAATCCGGTGCCCTGGATTACGTATCAGAGGTCCTGGCCCCGGTTACGAACTCCGTCGGCATGCCGCCGGAGGTGCTGCCCGTGGCCCTGATGAAGCCCCTGTCAGGCTCGGGCTCGCTCGGACTGGTCACCGAAATTACCAATGCCGACCCGGATTCGTTCAAAGCCCGGGTGGCCGGCACCATGTTCGGCAGCACGGATACCACGTTCTACATCATCGCGCTCTACTTCGGCTCGGTGGGCATCCGCCGAATCCGTCATGCCATGGTGGCGGGGCTGGTGGCGGACGTGGCGGGGATCCTGGCGGCGGTGTGGATCTGCCACCTGGTTTTCGGAAGTCCGTAGGGGGGCCGAAGAACTCGGCCGAACCGGGACCGACTGGAAGGCCCGCACCACGAATACGAGAGAACGGAAGACGGGAAACGGGGAGGCGAAAATGACCGGCGGGAGGGCCGGCGGGCTTCCCAATTACACCGGGACACCACAAGGGGGCGGGCTAGACACGTTCGAACGGCTCGAAGAGGCGTTTGTAGTCGTCCTGGCAGAAGCGGTCGGTCATGCCGGCGATGTAGTCGCAGACGACGCGGTGGACGCCCTGTTCGTCGATGCGGCGGTAGTACCGGTCCGGCAGCATCCGCGGGTCGGCGGCGTAGGCGGCGAACAGCCGCTCGATGAACCGCCGGGCCTTGGTGTCCATCCGCACCAGCCGGGCGTGACGATAGACCCGCTCCAGCAGAAAGGACTCCAGCTCCCGGGCCGTCTGACTCATCGCGTCGGAGAACGCGACCAGCGGGTTCGCAGCTTGCCGGACGGCATCCGGCGTCTCCGGCCGGGCTGCCGCAAGGCGGCGCTGCGATTCGGCGATCACTTCCGCCAGCAGCGTGTTCAGCAGGGCGTCCAGAATGGGGCGACGAATGGCCGGCAGGGGGAGGTCGGGGTGCGCGTCCCGCACGGGCTCGGCG
>CAZBFW010000031.1:13839-14253 GCA_964491135.1 uncultured Phycisphaeraceae bacterium
CCACCACCCCCCACCCCACCCCCACCCCCCCCCCACCACCCCCACCCACAACCCAATCAACAATTATTTTTTTTTTTTTTTTTTCTTATTCAAAATATTTTTAAAAAAACTTAATTTAATTTATTTATCCACCCCCCCCACAAAACACGACTCCAGCTCACGGGCCGGTGAACTCATTGCGTCGGAGAACGCAACCAGCGGGTTCGCCGCCTGACGGACGGCCTTCGGAGTCTCTGGTCGGGCCGCCGCAATGCGGCGCCGCGACTCGGCGATCACGTCAGCCAGCAGCGTGTTCAGCAGGGCGTCCAGAATGGGACGCCGGATGGCCGGGAGGGAGAGGTCGGGGTATGCGGCCCGCACGGACTCCGCGGCCATCCGCCAGAGCGTGACCAGATCGGAAGAGCACACGTCTGA
>CAZBFW010000032.1:0-4322 GCA_964491135.1 uncultured Phycisphaeraceae bacterium
TACACCCTATCCTACACTCTTTCCCTACACGACGCTCTTCCGATCTCCACAACGAAGGTGCCGGGATCCTGGACGGTCACCTCGGCCCGGAGCGTTGCGGCCGCCACGAGCACCGCCATGGCGGCCTTCGTGATGAGCAATCGGCTACCAGCCATCCACCAGTGCCCCCAGCTCCGCCACGTCGCGATACAGAAGCTCAAACTCCGGCCAGCCCCGTTGGGCCGTCGGGTCCAGGGCGGCCCGCAGACCGTCCAACCGTCGGCCGGTCAACGCCTCGATGGCCTGCACGACCTCATCCGCAGCCATCGCCTCCTTCTTGCCCTTGAGCCACAGCATTCCCCGCAGCGTTCTCAGCAGCGCCGCAGCCGCCTCGATCCCCAGTTCGCCCAAGGCGCGTTCCTTGGCCATAGAGGCCAGCAGCCCCTGGCGCAGGCCGATGAGAATCACTTTCAGTTCGCGTTCGCACTGCAGCCGAACGTCCCGTTCGTCGAACGTCAGCCCGGCGAACGCATCCGGCCCGAATAGCGTAGCGTGCTGCTGCTGGATCTCCAGGAACTCCAGCGGGAACGCATCCCGCGAATCGCGGATGTATTCCGGCGTCATCACGAGCGGAGCGGCGATGTGGTTCTTCCCGAGCTTCGAGCCGTGGCCGGCAAGCGTGCGGAGCATGGCCAGATCTACATGTTTCAGCACGAGCACGTTACGCACGGTGTGGCGCTGCGGGTCGAAAGACCCCGCCACCACGGCTCCGAAAAGCGTCAACGAGACGACGTTTTCCCCGCCCAGCGAGGCGATCAGGGCCGCATACTCGTGCACCGGCCCGCGCAGAAACTCCGGCACGCGGTCCAGCCCATGCAGTGATTCGCCCATATACCTACTCCACAGCGTCGCTCGGGGATCCCCGGCCGCCGGGTATACCCTAGCCCGCGTGGATAAACGCGGCAAGTATAGAAGCGGCCGCGATTTGGAACGGGGAGGAATCCAAACGCAAGAACGCAGAAACGCAAAAACGCAGAAACAGACGCATGGCGGCCTTCACCCGCAGTCCCGGCGATGACGGAATGAGCTGCGTGTCGGTTTTCGAGAACCAATGCTGGCCGTGACCCTTCCCAAGGCCCGTTCACGGGCCTTCCCCGCCGACGGCGGGCTCACAGGCCGGTCCTTCGAGGGCCGGTTGATCCGCCCACCCGACACCCGCATTTTGCCCGGTACCCCGTTTCAACGGGGCTGCGTACAACAGCGACCGTATACGCGAATCGCAGTGGTCCTGGACACATGAGCACGAAGACGTGGCTGCCAGCGGGGGTGCGCTCTGCGGCGTGTCGGCTTTCGGGAAAGATTCCCGACCCCGATAGCCCTTCGACTATCCCTCGGCAGTGCTACGCCGGGTCAGGCCCGTTCTTTCGCAGGCCAGACGCGAACCAAGGCGACAAACGTGATTCCGCAGGCAGCCAGCCATGCGATGGCGGACCCGCCGAAGTAAACGACCTTCGGCCAGCCCCGGAGTCTGTCGCCGTTGGACAACGTCCCGTCGTTGTTCGTAACGCTCAGCGGTTCCGACCCCTGGGCGACGGGATACACCACTGGTAGCAACGTCCGGTCCGTAACGACGTTCACGACCTGACTCATGGCGATGGCAAGCACGAGGACGGATACCGCAAACACGGGGTAGTACTTGAGATGATCGACCTGACTCAGCTTTGCCACTCGAGAATCCTCTGACGCCTGACGTTTTGCCGCCCGGCTACCGCCGAAGGCGGTCCGTGCAATAACCTGTCGGGCGACATTCTCAATGCTGGTCGAAAGGAACGCAAGGTCCGCGAGAACCGCGGGAAACGAGGGGGGAGCTGCACGCCACGCAGACCGTGTGTCGGCCGCAAACCAGGTTCCGGTGGAGCCGTCGCCGCCGATCGCGGACAACGGGCGATGAACTGAACGCGTTGGGGCGCCAAAGGTTTTCTGAGGCTTGCGCGAGCCAGGCACTGGGAACGGACTCTTACCTTCGCCAAAAGACTCCCGACCACGATAGGCTGACCGTTTTTACATTTCCGCTCTTCTGGATTTTCGCGTTTCTTCCGTGTCTACCTTCCGAGAAAACTCGTGACCACGACAGCTCGGTCAGTGAAGGCTACTGACCACTACATCGCCCCGGAAAACCCGCTCTGCCCACCTTTCGGATGTATAGCGTCCGTGGGAATTCGCCAGGCTTTTTCTCGAACGACCATTGCGGAAGCGCGAACGCACTGCTATTCTATGTTTGACAGCCCGCGACCGGGATGCAAGATCATTGGTTGCCGTCAGTAGGGCAAGGGAGAGGAGACGGAGGCAGCCACGCGGACATTCTGATCTGTTCCGAGGCGTGCATGCGAACCACGACCTACATGGCCGTCATCGGGGCAGCCAGATGTACAGCTGGGTTCCGCTCCACTCATGAATTCCGCAATCCCCTCTGGCGTTTCAAGCTGAATAGGAGGAGAGAGCGATGCAGACATTGAAGATCCGAGCGGCCGTCATTATGCTCATCCTGGGTTTCGCGTCGCAGGCCAGTGCAAGCGAGCCCCTTTTCTACTTTTCGTCAGACGACGACGGCGGCAATTCCTGGATCGAGAAGGTCACGGCGGGCCAGGCGGAAGCGAAGACGGTATATCACGGCTGGTATCAAGGCCGCCCGCAGATGGTATCAATCATCCGGGACCATCTGTATTGGACGACGTACTATCCCGGCGAAGTCTGGCGTAGCGGACCTAACGGCGAAGACCCCGTCCGGCTCGCCGACCAGGGACGGTACACGACAACCCGGGCGATAGAGTACCACAACGGGAAGGTCTACTGGTCCAACGAGCCGATGAGGAGCATTTTCAGAGCGAACTTGGACGGATCGGACATAGAGACGGTCATTTCCAGTGACGCGTTTGACTACGCGGTCTGGGATTTCACCATACTTGGCGATCGAATCTACTGGACGCGATGGGACGGCAACTGCGTGCGGTCGATCGGCCTGGATGGCACAGACTATCAACAGTTCTCGGTCCCCGGTGCGCAGCGGTTGTTCAGCATCGAGTCCCTCGGAAACCGCCTGTGCATCACGGATTTGGGGGATGTCAATCGTATCCTGGCGGTGGATCCGGATGGTGGAAACTTACAGGTTGTCCACTCTTCGCCCTTGCGGCTGAACAATATGGACACCTATGGAGACCGTATCTACTTTGGAGATAGCACTGGGCCATACTGGGATATTGCGACTCGTATCTATAGCGTCTCAGCGGCAGGCGGCGATGAAACCATTGAGTTCGAAGGAAATACAAATGGCTACTTGTGGCAACTGCACGTCGTTCCTGAGCCCAATGGGTTAGTCTTTGCCGTAATCTGCGCACTGACGGCCTTGCGCCGAGGAAGTAGAGCCGTCTAACAGGGATAGTGGGATCATTGAACAGCTCGCATTCCGCCGAGGTCACGCGGAGTGGCGCAATGGTTGCGCGGCGGGCAGGCGCCAGTGCGAAAGGGCGGAGATTCGTGAGAGAATGACGGGCTGGAAGGACGCTCCCACAACGGCTGCGGCGACGCGCGTTTGCGGCGGGGGTGTGTTCTGCTGCCTGTTGGCCTTCGAGAACGACTCCTGGCTGCGATGGTGTGCGTACAAACGTATGAATCGCGCACGCGCGGTGGCGTGCGGGTTCCCGTCTGTCGGTGTCCTCTCCGAGTTCTGGTCCATGCAGCGGACCCGACCCAACGTTTCGCTCACTCTCTACGGATGCGTTCCATCCAATCGATGCCCCTGCGCGTCATACAGACTCAAGTCGACGTTTCGCAGCGCTTTGGTCATGTGCACGATCTGGCCAACATGCCACGAGAAGTGTTCCACGACGTGTACCACCGCCGCCGCCCCGGACACCTCATATTCCTGAATGACGTATTTGCGTGCCAGGGCCGCCGCGTCCAGGCCGGCCAGCACTGCACAGGCAGCCTCGAGCGTACTCCGCAGAGCCTCGCCACACTCCATCGTCGGGCGTGGGCCGCACGCGGCGAACTCGGCCGGCCGGTCGCGTTCGATCACCTGCCCGCCGAGGCCCCCCAGTACCCACTGACGCACGTTGCCCGCCAGGTGCAGGGTCAGGTTGCCCACGCTGTTGGTGTGCTCGTTATGCCGCCGCCACACTTCGTCATCACGCAACAATCCGGCGCACCGCTCGATCTGCCCCATCTCCAGCCGCAGCTTCTGTTCGGCGAAGGTCAGCAACTCTCGCGCCAGGTACTCCGCGGACATCGTCGAAACCCTCCTGCCGGCGGCGTTGGCATGCGGCGCGGTCCAGACTTGCGTGTCC
>CAZBFW010000032.1:4332-8117 GCA_964491135.1 uncultured Phycisphaeraceae bacterium
ACACTCTTTCCCTACACGACGCTCTTCCGATCTGTGTCCGTTTCGTGCCTGTAGCCGGAACTCTCCATGTGCCGCTTCCGAGGCTCGATTCTAGCGGCACGCCGAGTCCATTCTCAAGAGAGGACGAAGACTCTGAGGGGCAACGAATGGGACGCGTCAAGGACCCCCAAGTTCTCCGCCGGCCTCAACGGGAGCGATGTTCCGTTTGCCCTGCCCTCATCCGTTCTGCAGCAGGGCCGGCCGGACGTTGTCATGGGTGCGGCCAAAGACTGCGGCCCTGGGGCCCTCGCATTGAAAGGGCTCCAGGGCCGTTTTGTCTTCAATGCCGTCTGACCCGGGCGTAGACATCAGCCCTGAGTCCGACGGTTCTGCGCAGTCCGCGATTCCGTTCGGAATCGGGGATTACCGCCGCCGACGAATCAGCGCCAAGCCGCCCAGGCCGAGCAGAGCCAGAGTTGCCGGCTCGGGAACGACTTCGACGACCAGATCGTCAAACCACACGTCCGCCCCCGCGCTGCTCAGCCCGGAGCCGATCACGATGCAGTCGAACGTATAGCCAGGCGCCCGCAGCTTGGTGGTGTCCAACTGGTCGTTGATGTAGAACTCGATCGTGTTGGTCTTGATCAGGGCGGTCATCTTCGCCCAGTCCGTGACCCTGTCCGCCGCGTGAGAAAACCAGCCCGCCTCCGGGCCCAGAAGCACACGACCGTTGTACTTGGTGGTGTCGATGCCGGACGAAGTGAAGCCCATGGCAATGAGTTCCTCCAAGCCACCGTCGGCGTAACCGGCGCCCGCGTAGCCGCGAATCTCGATGTACTGGCGCGTGTTCCAGACGATGGTGTCAATATCCACCTGGAACTCGATCTTCAGAGGCATCTCGTCCGTCCCGACAGCTTCCAGTCCCAGATTCTTGTACATCCGCACCTGGCTGTTCGCTGTCGGCTGGCCGAAATGCACCGACTGCAGGTCGCTATACCCCTTCGTCTGTTCAAGCATTGCCGGATAGGTAGGATAAACCTGGGTGTACACAGCATCCATCGCCGCCTGATCCGCATACGAATCGAAGTTGTCGCTCCAAATGACGTCCGCCGAGGCGAACTGAGCCAATCCCAACGCAACCACCAACAGAGCAATTCTTCCCATAATCCACCTCCACAGTGAGAGTCCAGATTCCCTACCACGCAAATACATGCGAGAGCCTATATCTCCGAACACCCCATCGGTGTTCGTGTTACAGTTACCGTCGTCCGCCATCACGCGTCGACACATCCGGCTCCCGCAGGAGCCATGCGCGTGCCTCACGTACGGCTGGTCGTTTTGCCTGTGCGTCGAACGAGAAGTGTGTTCGCGGCGTACAGAGCCACTGCCCACAGTTCCCCCGTTGCGGCGCGGCTCTCTCTCTCAACCCTACTGTAACCTGCGCTTGATTGTACGGGCCGGACGTCCCTGGCGTCAACCTTCGCTGAATTCGGCGGCTGTCCGCGTTTGAGGTGTTGGCGAGACGGCGCCATATGAGTATGCAGCGTGAATGAACACCAATGCAGAGCGGCTCCTTTGCGTCAGCGAGACAGCAGCACCTGCGCGCAGCCCGATTCTGTGATGCAGCATCCGAGACGAGAGCCGGGAAGGTCCGAAAACACGCCACCTGCGTCACCCAGCGGCTCGGCCGACGCATGAAGACGCCAGCGGGTGTGCAGACAACCCGCCCGGGGCCGCGCCGGATGCCGGCCCCACGTGCTCATCCGCCAGCCCGATGGGATTCGCCGCGGGATGCAAATCAGGGCGCATATGCCTTGCGCCGCGGGATCGTCTTGCGATCGAACGGTCGGTACTCGCTGATGGGCCCCACGCGGGCCAGACGGGTCCATTCGCGCAGAAGCTTGCCGCCGGAGTCGCTGAAGTATTCGGTGAGATAGCCCACGCCGCTCTTGTTGGACGAGAAGTACTTCATCCCGGTGAGCTTCCCGTCCGCGTCACGGACCCAGTCGACAAAGATCACGGAGTGGCCGCTGCCCGTGCTGCGCGAGAAGTCGCAGAAGTCGCCCGGCCGGGCGTCTTCGAGATTGTCGATGGCCTGGCCCAGTCCGTAGGCCACGATCCCTCGCTGTGGGCTGTCGCCCTGCCCCTCGATGTACCAGAACTGGAGCAGGTTAAACAGGTCGTAGAAGTCCATGCCGTTGAAGTCGTCAATGGGCAGGCCGGCCCGCTCGTTGCGGAGTTTCATGGCCCGGACGAACACCTCAAACGTCAACCCGCAGCAGTAGCTGCACCGCGAGCCGTCCGGGTAGGCCTTGGCCACCACGCGGCCCTGGTACCACATGTCCTGCGTCACGCCGTTGTAGATGTCGTACTCCTTGAGCTTGAAATCGCAGTGGTAGGGGTAGATCCCCGTCTCCGGCGGCGGGTACGCCTTGATGACGTGCAGCACATAGGGGTTCAGGTTGCCCTCGGCGTCGTCGATGACCGGACCGGCCTCGGCCAGCCACGTATCCACGGGGGAGAAATTGCGGAAGTCCACCGGGTACGGCCGACGAATCTCGCGTCTGGGAACCGGGGCCGGCTCCGGTTCCACCGCCACGGGCTTCCGCGCCAGCGGTGTGCAGCCGGCCAGCAGCACAATAACAGGGATCGCCACCGACAATACGCTGCGCATTCGACACTCCATTGCCTCAATCCTCATCGCACGGAACGCAGTTGTTTCGCCTGTGTCACGCCATGAGACACGGTCGCAACGCCCTGCCTGCCGACATCATAAGCTCCGCCGCCCGCCCGCGGTAGTCACCAGGGAGAACCCTGTCTTGTGGCCGGCATCCGGCCCGGGTAAAAGCATGGGCTTTCGCCTTTGACGGGAGATGCAACATGGCCCAGACGCTGATCGAGAAAATCGCCACCGCGTACGCCACCGGCCTGCAGCCGGGCGAAACAGTTCACGCGCGAGACTACGTGTCCATCCGCCCGAAGCACGTCATGACGCACGACAACACGTCAGCCGTCATGTCAAAGTTCAAGAGCATCGGGGCGACCGGCATCGCCGACCCGAACCAGCCGGTGTTCGCGATCGATCACGACATTCAGAACCGCAACCCCGACAACCTGGCCAAGTACGCCAAGATCGAGGCGTTTGCCAAAGAGCACGGCATCCGGTTCTTCCCGCCGGGCACGGGCATCGGGCACCAGATCATGGTGGAGGAGGGATTCGTCACGCCGGGCAGCCTGGTGGTGGCGTCCGATTCGCACTCGAACCTGTACGGGGCCCTGGCCGCGTTGGGAACGCCGGTCGTCCGCACGGACGCCGCATCCATCTGGGCCACGGGCGAGACGTGGTGGGAAGTGCCGGACATCGTGAAGGTGAAGCTCACCGGCCGGCTTCGACCCGGAGTGGTGGGCAAAGACGTGATCATCGCGTTGTGCGGCGTGTACAACCAGGACGAAGTGCTCAACTGCTGCGTGGAGTTCACCGGCGATCACTTGGCCGACCTCACCATGGACCAGCGGCTGGCCATCGCGAATATGACCACCGAGTGGGGCGCCCTGGCCGGCGTGTTTCCATTCGACGAGGTGCTGCGCGCCTGGCTGCGTGAGCGAGCCGACTTCTTCGCACGGCGGGGCGACAATCCTCCTCCGTACGCGAAGGAAAGGGTTGACCGATGGTACGCCGAGCGGCTCGCCGCGGACCCGGACGCCTACTACGCCAAGGAGCTGGAGCTCGATCTGTCGCAGGTCTCCCCGCACGTCTCCGGCCCCAACAACGTCAAGACCATGGTGCCGCTGCCGGAGATCGAAAA
>CAZBFW010000032.1:8217-14232 GCA_964491135.1 uncultured Phycisphaeraceae bacterium
CGCAGGTCGAGATTCTTCCGGGGTTCCCGCGAAGCTTCACCGGCCGGCTGCTCTTCCTGCCGCAGGACAACCTCAACACGGACGGCATCTACGGCAAGGAATACACGTACCGCGAGGACCTGTCGCGGGAGGAGATGGGCAAGGTCGCCATGCTCAACTACGATCCGAAGTTCCAGTCCATCGCGCAAGAGGGTGACATGATTGTCGGCGGGCGAAACTTCGGCACCGGCTCATCGCGCGAGCAGGCCGCCACGGCTCTGGCCGCGCGGGGCATTCGCCTGGTGATCGTGGCCTCCGCGTCCCAGACTTACAAACGGAACGCGTTCAACAACGGCTTCATCGTGCTGGAATGCCCGGAGCTGGTCGACGCTCTGGCGGCAAGTCTCAAATCACAGGTCGCGGCCGGCGAGTTGACAATCCGCACGCCGGCGGACGCCACGGTGGATTTCGCGTCCGGCGTGATCCAGTACGCAGGCACAAAGTACAACTTCGCTCCGCTGGGCCGAGTGCCGCAGTCGCTGGTAGCCGCCGGCGGCAGCGAGGCCCTGATCAAGCGGCGTCTGGGCGAAGGTCGATAGGCTTCCCCCGCGTTCCGCCTCAGATCGGCGGGTTGCGAGGAAGGCGTCGACTCCAACGCGTATAGGCATCCAGTAGCACCCACCAAGTGGATCGCGGTATGCTGGACGCGTGGCCAGAAGGAACCGAAGCAGCAGGATCACGGGGCTGGGAGGCGATCACCGCGCTCCCGTGCGACCCGCCGGACTCGCACCATGGGCCTTTGCCGCCGTCATCGGCGTGGCCGTCGTGGTGGGCGCGGTGCATTGGCCGGGCGTCGGGGCAAGAGCGTTCTTCACGGACGACTCGCAGTACCTGCTGAACAACCCGCTCGTGAAAGACCCCGGGTGGAAGTCGGCGACGCGGTTTTTCGCGGAGGTCGATCGGCCTTCGAGCGTGGAGGGCTACTACCACCCGCTCACCATGCTGTCGTTGATGGCAGACTACGCGGCAGCCGGCCGGTCGCTGCACCCGGCCCGGTACCGGGCCACCAACGTCGTGCTGCACGGGCTGAACGCGGGCCTGGTGACTCTGCTGGCCTGGATGCTCTGCCGCCGCATCGCGCCGGCCATCGCGGCCGGGCTGCTGTTCGGCGTGCATCCCACCACGGTGGAGGCCGTCATCTGGATCGCCGAGCGAAAGACGCTGCTGGCGAGCCTGTTCGGGCTGCTGAGCCTGATCGCATACGTGGCCCATGCGCAGCGTCCACGCCGCTGGGCGCTTCCGGCCTGCCTGATCACGTACCTGCTCGCCCTACTGGCCAAGCCGATCGTCGTCGCCCTGCCGCTGCTGCTGATCCTGCTGGACTGGTGGCCGATGCGGCGGCTTCATTCGGCGCGGGACTGGATGCGTTCGGTCGCCGCGAAGTGGCCGCTGCTCGCGATGTCTGTCGTGTTCGCCGGAATCACGTATGTATCGCAATCCCGAGCTTGCACGGCGGCACTGCCGACGGACTGGACCCCCCTGCGCGCGCCGCTGGTCGCGTGCTACAACCTGTGGTTCCACGTCCGCCACTTCGTCTGGCCGGTGAATCTCTATCCGTTTCATCCGTACGTGGAGCCGTTCTCCCTCGCGCAGCCGGCCTACCTGGCGGCGGTGATCGCGGTGGTGCTGCTGGGCCTGTCGGCCTGGTTCGCCCGTCGTCGCGCCCGCGGGTGGAGCTTCGCCCTGCTGTTCTTTTTCGTCGCGGTGTTTCCGACCCTCGGGCTGATCGGCTTCGGCCGGTCGGCAGTTCAGGAGAAGTACGCGTATTTCCCGTCCGCAGGGGCGTATCTCGCTGCCGCCGCACTCATCGCGTGGCTCTGGGATCGGGGGCGGGCGCTTCCATGGCCAGCCGTGATTCCGGCCGCATGTGCTGCGCTGGTCGTTGCCGGGACCGCTTGCACGTGGCGGCAGCAGCGTTTCTGGCGAGATGACGACACATTGTACGGACACGTGATTCAGATGGCCCCGGACGCTGACTTGCCTCGGCTGAACTATGGCGTCGTTCTCTACGATCGGGGCGACTATCCGGCAGCGGTCAGACAGTGTCGCGAGGTGATCCGACGGCAGCCGGAGGACCCGGATGCCTACAACAACCTCGGAAACGCTCTCTGGGCACTCGGGCAACACGAGGAAGCGATGCAAGCATACGCCGCGGCCCTGGAACGCTCGCCGGGCCACGCCGACGCTCATGTGGGTCTGGGCTATGCCCTGTCCCAGGCGGGAAAGCTCGACGAGGCGATCGAGCACTACCGCCGCGCGCTGGCCGGCCGCCCCAACCACGTGCGCGCATGGAACAACCTGGGCAACGCGCTGCTGAACCGATCGGAGGTTCAGCCCGCAATCGAGGCCCTTCAGAAAGCCCTAGCCGTGGATCCGAACTCGCCCGACACGCACACGAACCTGGCCACGGCGTTGGCAACCGCGGGTCGCCTGGACGAAGCCGTTGCCCACTATCGCCGCGCACTTGCCGTCAATCCGGATCTGGGCGAAGCCCACTACAACCTGGCGCACGTGCTGGCCCGCCTGGGAAAGCCGGACGAAGCGCGGCAGCACCTCCGCAACGCCATCGAGGTGTTCGACACCCAGGGGCAGACGGCCCACGCGAATCTGGCGCGACGGCAACTCGACGCTCTTCCGTAGTCGAGGATTCGGCAACCGGACGGCCGTTGCCGTCGATGATCTGCGCAGCAGAACGCGAGTGCGGCCCCCCACCGCCGCACTCGCGATGATGGATGCTTCGTTCCCCTCCGGATGCGTCGTTACGGCATCCTACCTGCCCTGCGGCTTGCCCTGCTGGGGCGCTCCACCGGGCTTCTGGCCGGGCTGGGCCGGACCGGGGGTGCCGGGCTTCTGTGTCGGGGCGGGCTTCTGCTGCGGCTGCGGCTTGCCCTTGTCGGGTTTCGATGCCATTGTGATATTCCATCCTTTCCTCAAATGCCGCGACCAGGCACTCACGCGGCGCCGACGCGCGGCATGGGATACACGTCTGTCCGGCTCACGAAGAGTCGCTCGCCCTACTCCTTCTCCTCCTCCACGTCCGCCTTCTCTTCCGCAGGAGCCGGGGGTTCGGCCTTCTTGACGACCGTGAGCACATCCACGTACTTGACTCCACCCTTCTCGTAAAGCTTGCCCTTCACCTCGACCTCTTGCATGGCGAGCGGCTCGAGCATCTTGGCGGCGCCCGTCATGCCGTGCCCCAGAATGACCAGCCCGTCCTTCGTCTCCAGGCCGACCGGAACGCCGTTCTTGATGCAGGCGGCGGCGCACTTGACCGGATCGTCACCTTCGTGCTTGCCCGTCATGTAGCACTGGAGATCGACGATCTTGCCGGTCAGCGTCGTGATGGCCGGCACGCCGGCCACCGCAGGCACCTTGCCTTCCTGGGCCAGCGCGGAGTTCGTGCTCGCCGCCTGGAGGAGCAGGCCGGCCGCCACGACCGCCAAGAGACACGCCAACAACCCGCGGGCACTCCGCACACCTGTACTGCCTGTCATGATAAGTAACTCCTGTCTATTTCTTCTGTTTCCACATGCGGCACGGGAGACACTCCGTCCGCTTACGCTCGAATTCACGCGCGCACACTCGCCAGCATGCCGCCGCCGGACGGCAGCCGCACTTCGCGATGCGCCCTATGAGCCGCGCACGATTGCGCTCGCGAAACAGGCGCAGAGGCCTCGCCGTACGGGCGATTCCTGCACCGATAGCGCGGGCGCTCCGCACCGCTCCAATGGACGTACGCAGAGCCTGCGACTGTTCAGACCTCTGTGAATCGAATCAGGAATACAGGTCCGGCTTTTGGCCGAATCCCATTGGGAAAAACCTCGGGAGGGGTGTGTTAAGCAGCCGGGTCCACGCTCCACGGGCAGACACCCACCGCTTTCCCATGAGCGTATTATACACCAGAAACTCGGAATGGAAGAGAATTCGCGCATGGATTTTTCCTTGCTCGCCGCGGGTGGATTCCCCCCAACGCCTCAATGAAACACACCTGTACGGTGGACATCCTGCAGAGACCGATCTTCGTGCGATCCGTCACGACTCCGCCGGCATTCCAGAAGCAGGGCGCTGGAAACATTCCCGCCTGCCGCTAGAATCAACGCGAATCGCGGGTACCACCCTCGGCGAGTACGCATCAATGGCGCCTTGCTGGAAACGACACGTCGCGTGCCTCACCGCACTGCTGATCCTCTGCCCCTGGGGACCGGCCAATAGTTCCTTCTCCGCCGACGCGCATTGCGGAACAACCGGCAACGCCCTCCGCGATCACCTGGAAGCCGTCGTCACGGAAACGCTGCCGGTCTTCTCCGGGGAACGCCCCACGCGCCCCAGAACCACTCCATCCGGCACGACCGCCGTTGCGCCTGCGGACGCGTGCGCCCTGGCCTGTCGAGGTTCGTCGGGGCCTCCTGCGACTCTGGAGATTCTGGGCAAGCCTGATGCAACCGGAGGTCGTTCCCTCTTCTCCCTGCACTGCCTTCTCACCCTCTAGGCGATTCTCGGTTTCCTGACACTTTGATGATTTCGTGATTTGCGTGTGCCATCGGTTGTCCTCCGTGGTGCAGACACGACCCCCCCATAAAGGTGGTTCGGGAGTCTGCCCCGTTCGAACCGGTGGATGGCTCCGACACGTAGTCCTGGAACCATTTTTGGATTGGCACCATGACAGAGAATTCACAGAATCCCGCAGTCCTGCTGGACCGCGTGCGACAACTGCTCGACGAGGGGAAGCCGGAGAAGGCCGTAGACGTTCTGCATCGGATCGGGTCTGACTCGCCCGCCATTCGCAACGCTTACGCGGTGTGCCTGATGCGGATGGGTGAGACGGAGAAGGCGGTCAGCGTGTACCGGCGCCTTCTGCTGCCCGATGACGGTGTCGTGCTGCGCGATGACGCGCCCGTGCTTTTTAAGACGAACTTCGCGATCGCCCTGCTGATGGAGAACAACATCTCGGGCTGCGTCGAGATTCTGAACGACTTGAAGGATGAGCAGACCCCGTCCATCAAGCGCCTGCGCGACGTCGTCACGCAATGGAGAAAGTCGATCGGTTGGTGGCGGTGGTTGCTCGTTACGCGATTCGGAATGGCGCCCGCCAGACCTGTCACGTTGGATTTCGCGCCGGGCGAGATCTGACGCGGAGGGCCGTTCAGGACTTCTGAGCCTGTTCGTGCTCCAGAACACGGTGCACAAGGCGACGGTGCGCGCTGACCAGATCGCGGCAGATCAAGTCGATTCGGTCGTTCAGCGCCTGGCGTTCCGTCTCCGCCTTCCGAGCGACGCGTCGCAAGTGATGATAACGGCGTTGACGCCGTTGCCGCCGCAGGTGCGCTCGCAGGGCCTTCTCCGCCACTTCTTCGAGGTACGGAAGCGGATAGGGCTTCGGCAGGTAATCGGTGACGCCGAGCCGCATTGCCTCGATCGCCTGACCCAGAGTCGGCCGGCCGCTCGTCAGGATCACTGGGCGATCGCTGAGCTCGAGCAGGTGCCGTGCCAGCTCAATACCGTCGATGCCGGGCAGGTCCACGTCGGCAATGGCCAGGTCGTGCGGCTCGACGATTTCCACGTCCAGTGCATCCTCGCCGCGCCCGGCACAGGTGATACGGGCCCCGAACCGCCGGCCCAGGCAGTCCACCAGCATCTCCGTCACCCGAACGTCGGGCTCGATAATCAGGATTTTCAGGGAGCGTGATTCGTCCATGATTCGCCCGGCTCTTGCCTGCCTGACTTCACATTCCGGGTAATGACAACCCGCACGTCGATCCACACGGTCAGCGGAGAGCGGCGGTCGCCCCGGGAATGACCGACTCGGCGGGCATCCGGTTCACTGCCGGCGGGCAGCCGGCAGCTCCACGTACACGGTCGTGCCCTCGCCTTCCGTCGAGTCCAGCCAGAGTCGCCCGCCGTTGATCTCGGCCAGGCGGGCGGCCCGGGACAGTCCCAACCCTCGTCCGCGTCCGGCGGTTCGATACGAGAAGAACG
>CAZBFW010000033.1:0-2065 GCA_964491135.1 uncultured Phycisphaeraceae bacterium
GGAAGGACCAGATCCATCTGCGCGAGTGGGCGTGGTGCGACGCGCTCTTCATGGGTCCGCCGTCGCTGGCTTACCTGTACGCCGCCACCGGAGAACGGAAGTACCTCGACACCATGAACGAGCAGTGGTGGCACACCACCGACTATCTGTTTGACGCCGAAGAATCGCTGTACTGGCGTGATTCGAGCTTCTTCGGCCGTCGCGCGGCGAACGGGAAGAAGGTCTTCTGGAGCCGCGGCAACGGCTGGGTGATGGCCGGGCTGGTGCGCGTGCTGTCGAAGATGCCCGGGGACTATCCCGACCGCGCGCGCTACGTGGAGCTTTTCAAGAAGATGGCGGCCCGCATCATAAAGCTGCAGACGCCGGACGGCACCTGGCATCCCAGCCTGCTGGATCCGGAGGATCCGGCCGTGAGGGAGACCAGCGGTACCGGCTTCTTCTGCTACTCGCTCGCATGGGGCATCAATCAGGGCATTCTGGACCGCGAGACATACACGCCCGCCGTCCACAGGGCGTGGGATGCCCTGGCGGCGTCCGTTCACCCGGACGGCAAGCTCGGGTTCGTGCAGGTGCCCGCCGCCGCACCCGGGGCGACGACCTTTGACAGCTCTATGCCGTACGGGGTCGGCGCGTTCTTACTGGCCGGCACCGAGGTCGCAAAGCTCGCCGGCGGACGCCCATCCGATGCGGCGGCGCCATAGACTCTGATCGCGGCAACGGTATGATCCGTCAGCGTGGCGGCCGGAACGCAACGGAGGCCCCGCGATGACACGTGCGCAAACGCCCTTCAATCCGCAGGCCATCACCCGCCCCGACCCGGTGCTGATGACCTACTACATCCTCGTCTCGCTGCTGGGCAACGTAGCCTTCCCGGTGGTGATCATCATCCTCTGGTGCAAGTACCACACGCTTCAGTACCGCTTTGACGACAAGGGCGTCTCCATGTCATGGGGTGTCCTGTTTCGCCGCGAAATCTACCTGACGTACCGGCGAATCCAGGATATCCACGTGACTCGGAACATCCTGCATCGTTGGCTGGGCCTGGCGACGATCTCCGTTCAAACCGCGTCCGGATCAGCCGGGGCGGAGATGACCATTGAGGGCATTTTGCAGGCGGAGGCCCTGCGAGACTATCTCTACGCGCAGATGCGCGGAGCCAGAGGCCAGACAGACCTGGAGCCGCCGCCCGACACGGGTGACGCCGGGGACGAGATCCTGAAGGTCCTTTGCGAAATCCGCGACGAAGTACGCCGGCTGGCGAGGCGGGGGAGAGCCGAGGCATGAGTGGCCGAACGGAGCATGCTTCCCGGTGGATTTACCAGGGGGTCTGGCGCGTGCTCGTCGATTGGTTCCGCGTGCCGCAGGAACCGCCGACACTGCCCGTGGAGCCCGACGACACCATTGAGACCTTTCAGCCCGCCCCGGGCTTCTTGCGGTACCTCAAGTTCTGGTTCTGGCTCGGCCTGCTGCCGCTGGACGTGGCCATCCTCATCGGCTGGATCGTCCTGACGGTCTTCGTGCCCTGGCTGGGTGTTCTGCTGTTTCCGGTGGCGTTTGTTCTGGCGGTTGTGCCGGACATTGTCGTGTACGTGGCACTGCACCTGCGGTACGACACCACCTGGTACGTCATGACCCGGCGCAGTCTTCGCATTCGGCGCGGCGTCTGGGTCATCCGGGAAGTGACCATCACCTTTGAAAACGTCCAGAACATTCGTGTCTCGCAGGGCCCGGTGCAGCGGCACTTCGGCATCGCGGATGTGGTGGTCGAGACGGCCGGCGCGGGCAGTGACTCGCATGAGAAAGGCTTCCAGGTCACCAACCAGGGGCTGATCGAAGGCATCCAGGACGCCCAACACGTCCGAACTCTCATCATGGCCCGGCTTCGGGAGTCCAAAACCGCCGGGTTGGGCGACGACGAGGCCGAATTTCGGCCGGCCCCGGCCTGGACCCCCCGGCACGCGGCCGTTCTCCGCGAAATACGCGATGCCCTCGCGGCAATCCCATCCTGAGTCCTGCTGACCAGCCCGCCGCCGACGGATTTCTCTGTCATTCCACGCCCCGGTCC
>CAZBFW010000033.1:2165-14081 GCA_964491135.1 uncultured Phycisphaeraceae bacterium
TCCTGCTGACCAGCCCGCCGCCGACGGATTTCTCTGTCATTCCACGCCCCGGTCCGGGTCTAATAGGGTGGTCATGACCGGGACCCTGGTCATCGCGGGTGGAAAACGGGTGGATGTCACGGCCAGCGAGGAGACGAGGCTTTGGTCGGCTTGTGCCGACGGAGATGCGGCTGCCTTCGCTCGGCTCGTGACGGACCATCAGGACCACGTCGCTCGACTGGCCTATCGGTTGCTGGGCTGGTCGGGTGAGGTCGAAGATGTTGTTCAGGACGTGTTCCTGGCGGTCTGGACCCATCGGGCCCGTTTTCGCGCGGAGTGCCGGCTGTCTACCTGGCTGGCCGTTCTGACTGTGAATCAGTGTCGCAAACGGCACCGTTCAAGGTGGTTACGGCTTCTCCGGCAAGCGACGTCCGATGCCGAATCGGAGTCCAGCGAGGATCGTCACGATGGGGACGCGACCGCGGCGGTACGTGAAGCCGTCCGCAAGCTGCCGACCGCATACCGCGAAGTCATCGTCCTGCGGTACCTGGAGGAACTGTCGGTGGATCGCGTGGCGGAAATCCTGGACCTGCGACCCAACACCGTGAATGTCCGCCTGATGCGGGCCCGGCAGCGTCTGAGAGAGCGACTGGGGCACATGAGTGAGGATAACTGTGAGATATGAGTGATTCCCTTGCCAGGCTGATTCGGGACGCGGACGCGGCGGCTCGTCCGGGCCGACCTCTGGCCGATGGCTTGGCGGACCGGGTTCGCCGAAAGGCCCAGCGGCGTGCCCGAACCCGGGCGACGACGGCCGTGGTCGGCGTGCTGGTGCTGGTGGGGCTCGGCGGGTGGCGGCTCCTGGGCACAGCACCGGGCAACACCCATATCGCGTCCCCCGGCGAGTCGAAACCCCCGGCGATGACACCGACGACACCCGATCCCGCGGAACTCCGCGCGGAGATCGGCCGCCTGGAGTCGGAGATCCGGACGCGGGAGGCGGCGGTGGATGCTCTGCTTGCCTGCGAGAAGAACCGGGCGCGGCTGGCTGTGCTTCAGCGGGAGTTGGATCGGCCGGACCCGTTGGAGGAGCTGCGCGGCCAGATCGCCGGCGCGGCGGACATGGCGTTGGAGTCTGCGGAGCAGCGTTGCGGAAGCGGTGCGACGGGCACGGCGTGTGCGAAGGCGTATAAGCGAATCGTCGACCTGTTTCCGCAGACCCCTGCTGCCGACACCGCGCGGCAGCGAATGAATGAAATCGGAACTTCCCAAGGAGATATGTCATGAAGATGCGTGCGGTTGGAGTGGTTGCGGTGTGGATCTCTATGCCTTGGCCGGCGTTTGCCCAACCGAAAGCGGCCGAGCCCGCGGCGCCGCCGGCGAAGCCGGCGCTCGCCCCGTCGTCATGCGTGCTGAGAATCGCGTGCGATCCGTCGGCCCTCAATCTGAGCGAAGGGGGGGCGCAAGAGCTTTTCAACGTTGCGTTGGAACGAACGTATCCGGATTTCGGAGTCGAAGACTCGCCGTGCGGCCCGGCCGAGCTGCGGGCAGCCATCAGACTGTCCCGGCTTGACACTCGCGGCGACGTTAGGCTCGGCGGCGAAGGGGGCATGGGGGGGCCGCCGGGAGCCATGATGCAGGGGGCCATGCCGCTGCCCAGTCCGCCTCCTGCAAGCGGGACCATGATTTGTATTCTGAGTGCCGATTGGGAAGGGGCTGTATGTGAGCCGGTCCGCCAGGGCTTCTGGGAGGCATTGTGCGCCCGAGTGGATGCCATGCTGAAAGAGGCATCACAGCAGGAGGGTGAGCGGCGGGAACGCGAGCTGGCGGTCGCGCAGAAACAACTGGATGAGGTTAGCGCTCGCCTGCAGCAGCTCGCGGAACTGGAGCAGGGACTTCGCAGCCAGGCAGGCGTGGAGGAATTGCGGCTGGATCACGTACTGAACATCCAGGGCTCGCTACGGGAACGCCTGGCGGACATGGAACGTGAGCTCAAACGCGCCGAAGCGCAGGAGAATGCCATCCTCCAGCAGATCGCCCGCGTGGATGAACAGGCTCAGGGCGGACCGGACCCCATTGCGGAGGAGGTTGAGAAGATCATCGCCGCACACCAGGCAAAGGTGGATCAGACCCGGGCCTTGGTCGAGAGTGGTCACGCTTCCAGCTCGGAAGTCCTTCAAGCAGAAGCTGAACTGGCCGAGGCCCGTGTACGCTTGCTCCAGCAGCGCGCGGAGCGACGAGTGCAGGCCGGCGGGGAGGTGGTCGGAAAGCTCCGCGAGCGCCTGGCGGAAGTGGCCATCCGGGCTGAAGAGATCCGGGCGGAATCGGAAGCCTTACGGCAGGAACTGGAAGGTATGCAGTCGCGCAACGTGACGGCCATCGCCGCCGAGTACGAGCGGCAGGTCGGCTTCGCCCCGGAAAACCTGCGCGGTCGGATGCGTCAACTCCAGCAGCAGGTGGACGCCTTGCGAGCCGACCTGGCTGCACGCCAGACGCCCAGTGTCACGATTCTGGGCGGCTCATGAACGCCGCCCGGTCGGGCGCGCGGTCAAACGCGAACCGCGATCACCTGCCCGGTGGCATGCGCGAACTCGGGCCGGGCCACGGCGAAGATCGTGTCCGCGAGCTGTTCCGGTGAAAGCACGCGATGCGCCGGCAGATCGGGGAAGATGCTACGGAGCATCCTGGTTTCCACGGAACCGGGCGCCACTCCGAACACGCGGATCCCTGCCTTCCGACCTTCGCCCGCCAGGCCAAGCGTGAACGTGTTCACCCACGCCTTGGTCGCTCCGTACGTGCCGAGCCCCGGAAACGGGTCGAAGGCGGCCATGGACGACACGTTGATGATGGTGCCGCCGCCCTGGGCTTCCATGATGGGCCAGACGCGGCGCGTGGCATGGAAGATCGCGGAGATGTTCACGGCCACCATGGTCTCAAAGGCGGCCGGGTCCATCGTGGCCGCCGGTCCCTTGACCACCATGCCTGCATTGTTTACCAGCACGTCCACCCGGCCGAACTCGCGATGGACGGAGTCGATGAGCCCCTCGATCTCCTCGGGGCGGCTCAGGTCCGCGGCGCGGGCTGCGCAGACGCCGCCGTCCGCCTGGATCTGATCGCGAGTTTCCTCGATCTCGGCAGTCGTCCGGGCCACGGCCACCACTTGGTCGCCGGCCGCCGCGAACCGCCGACAGGTGGCCCGACCGATGCCCCGGCCGCCGCCGGTCACGATTACCACGCGAGCACTCATCGCCCTTTACCCCCAACGGGATCCGCGCATCACGACCACCGGTACGACTGGCGGCATCGGAATGGCCCCACTCACGTGGCCAGTACCAGGGGGGCGAAGATGGCCCCGAACGACGCCAGAAGAGTCCCGATCGCAACCAGAACCGCAAAGACTATTCCCACACCTGAATCTCCTCAGAGAGAGTCACACCACCCGACGTGTCACGACCGACATCCGGGCTGTGCCGGACGCAGACTGATCCGATGACGACAAAAGAAAAGCCCGCCGAAGCGGGCTTTCAAAATAATGCGGCAATCACCTAATCTCGCCTTTCGACTACCCTCGGCCGTACAGGCTTCACTACCGTGTTCGGAATGGGGACGGGTGTTTCCCTGCACGCAATGTCACCGCACAGGGTAGGATAGCCGGGCGCCATCCCGTGTCAAGAGGGTCGCCCGCAAAAACTCGTCCCTAGTCCGGCGGCGCCTGGGGGGAGTCGTTGCCGTTGTCGGGCGAGGGTCTGGGCACCAGACGGAACTCGACCGGATCGGGTGACCCCACCAGTTCCACCCCCGGCGGGAGGTTGAAGCGGGGCACCGCCTCCTGGAATTTGCCCACCTCGTCAGCGCTCGGCGTCGTCAGTGTGATGATCCCAAACACCTTGATCTGCCCGGAGGAAAGCCGATCGAGCACGTCGTCCGGACCGCGGACCGTTATCGGTTGCGTGAGAAGCGTGAACCGGTCACGCTGGTCGATAAAGTAACGATTTAATACCGTCGCGCTCCCTTGAAAGTTGATGGGAACCGCGGGGATCGTGGCTTCCTTGCGTCGCTCCGCCAGTTGGGCAACGAGTCGGACCTCAGGGGGTTCGATGCGAACATTGACCCCGGCCACGCGGTGTTCGAGCATGACGTCGCGGGAGAACAGCGTGCCTGCCGGGAACTTCGCGAGGTGGCGGTTGACGTTCAAAGCGACGTAGCGCTGGTCCGGTGGGATGCCGGCGATGTCCGGTGGCAGGCCGAGCAGGGCCAACTCCGAGATCGCCACGCGAACCCTCGTCGGCTCCACGGTGGGTTCGATCTCGAAGTCGAACGCCTCCGTTTCGCGAAGACGAACGTCCATTTCCACCGTGACCGTGTTGTCTACGAGTATGTCGAGCATTTCCGGGCTGACGGATTCGATGGACAGATCGTCGAACGGGCCGGGAAGCTTGCGCAGCTCCTCGAGCATGGTCAGAGTGTAGCGGCCGGTCTTGCGCTCCGTGACCGGCAGATCCACGCCGACGGATCCGCCGACCACCTTCTTGGCGATGACACGTCGCGGGCCGCTGACTCGCACCCGGAAGGAGGGAGTATGGTCGTCCGGCGTTCGGACCGACATTCCCGGAGGGCCGGCCGAGGTGAGACGAACGTGCACGAGTAGCTCGTCCGATTCGCGCAGAAGCTGGTCGGCGAACACCCAGATCAGCACGGTCAGGCCTACGGTCATCGCGATCAGCTTGATCTGGGCCATGTCAGATACCTGCCTTCGCCTTGGACAGCGTCGTCCCAGACGCATCCGCGTTTTCTTCTCGGGCGGCAGAGACGGCAGAAGGGATCGAGGGGCGCGGAGCCGCGGGATTCTCGCGACGCAGGAAGCGCTGGCCGGCGGCTCGCCCCGGCCCGCCCACGAGACCTTCAGTGAGAATCTGGCGGAGTGTATCGGGGGTCAACGATCGGCGCAGGCGACCATGCTCGGCCACCGAGATGGTGCCCGTTTCTTCGCTGACGACCACCACCAGCGCGTCCGATTCGTGGCTGATGCCCACCGCTGCGCGGTGGCGACTGCCCAGCGATCGGTCGACATCATCGGAATCGGCCAGCGGAAACTGGCACCCTGCCGCCACAATTCGATTGCCCCGGATGATCACGCCCATGTCGTGCAGCACGGAGCCGGGCCAGAAAACCGAGCCAAGAAGTTCGGCACTCACCACCGCGTCCAGGGGCACGCCGGTCTCGGCCACGGCGGCCATCCCCACGCTTCGTTCCACCGCGATCAAGGCGCCGACCTTTTTCTTGGACAGGCTCGCGGCGGCCTGGACAATGGGTTCGATCACCCGGGCCGCCTCCTCCGCCCAGCTTCGCGACCACCAGTTCGCTCCGATCAGCAGCAAGCCGCGGCGCAGCTCCGTCTGGAACACGATGAGCGTGATGAGGAACACGGCACCCAGGAAATAGGGATACAGGTAACTGATGCGGTCGAGTTCAAGCTTTGCGGCCACCAGTCGGACCACCAGGAAGCTGACGACGACGATCAGGCCGATGGCCCGCAGGAGTCGGGCCCCGCGAGTGCCCTGAAGGAATCGCAGCGTGAAATACACGACGATCCCGATGAGGAACATCTCGAGGGCGACCCGGAAAAGATCGTACAACTCGATGTCGGATAGACGCGCTCCGAGTCGTCCCACCCGGTCCGCGAGCGTTGATTGTGCTATCAGCCAATCCGGCATCGCGATGGCCCTGCCCTTTCACTGCCGCAAGTTGTTACACGGCGCCCCGGCGTTCCTTCGCCTCCGAAGGCAGTATAGTACGCCACTGCCCGGCCACCAAGGGCGCAATCGAGATCGTGGCGATTCATCGTGGCAGGTACGCTTTCCTGAGGCTCTTTCTGCCGGCGTCGAGCCGTCTGGTCTGATCGGCTTCGAAGGGCCTGCGGTGGTCATCCGGGTGCGGCGTGCAGCCCGGCCGCACCTCGCATTCGGGCCGACGTGGTGTCTAGGGCTTTTCCGTCTGTGTGCGGGGGCATGCCCGGTTGGGACAGGAGACCAGGATCCGCAAATGCTCAGAGCACGTTGCCGCATTCAGGACAACGAGGCTCCGTCAGCCCCCGCAGGATGTGTCCGCAACGGCCGCATCGCGTGTGCCCCTCCGGGTCCAATCGGCATCCGCGAATGAAGCGGACGGTGGTGAGCACGGCGACGATACCCGGGGGAAGCAGCAGGAGTGACTTCCAGAGACCGTCAAGCAGGATGCTCGTCCAAAGAAACATCGCGCCGGTTGGGTTGCCCGTGACGAAGAGCCAGAGGCACATGCTGACGACATACGCGGCCATTCCGATCAGGACACATCTTCGTTCGGAGCGCAAACCGATTGGAGTCCGGGGTTCTGCATTGGGTTGAGGCGGAGGTTGAAGGCCGCGGCGAACGAACTCGCGGTAGACCTCGGCGAGGGCTGTGTTGGAGTAGGACAGATCAGGAGGGAACGCCGCGCGGAGAACGTCCTGGTCAGTCGCACGCTCCCAAGCGCGGGTCAACGTGTCAGAGTCCGACGCCATCGCAGCCTCCGGTGAACCGGGTCGATCAGGAATCCGGATGCGTGTGTGCCGGCCGATGGACAGAGCATCCGGCAGTCGCGACGGCAGGTGCCCGCAGAGTCCCAGGTGACGCCGCCGCATCGTGCTCATTACAGAAAACAAGTAACGCGCCGGCAACGATTTGTCACTTTCGGGGCGCCGCGCTCTTGACTTTTTCGCGTTATCGGGTATGAAATAGACGTTGGCAGACAATATGAAGTGCACGGGCGGACGCGTGTATTTCGTTTGAATCCGTCATTCGTACTGTTCGTCATTCCGTACTTTTCCTCCCGCGTCAGCCCGATGAACGATGATTGACCCTGTGTCGTTTCGGACGTCACGGGGCGCACGCCCTTGATTTCCGTTCGCCGGTGCAAGGTCGATCTCCGTTCGTCGCCAAACGCTGAGCATGCGAAACGCTGGGCAAGGCTCCGGTCGCCGTCCTTGTCAGTACCATACGTGTTTCGTGAGGAAGACTGGTTTTTTCAAGGGAGATCGTGTCTGTGGAGCCAACGCCTTGGCCGGAGCCTTGTCCCCGGCGTTGGACCGACGTGGAGTCTGGAAAGCCTCCGCCTGGGAGGGGGGCGAGAGCTGACCGGTTTGAGATGAGACGCGATTGCCTGCTTCTGCGAACGTGGAGACGCGACAGCTTCCGTCCGAGGGGCTGATGATTGGGATGACACGGCAAAAGCACCCTCGCGCGGAGGGACGGGAAGAGCGAAACGCGCGGCAGCTTCCTCAAATTTGAAAATCGGGGGGCTGGACCGCAGAATCAGCCCCTGACCCCGGTGGTCCAGCAGGCCGCCGCGGTCGGGGGCTGTTTCAGTGTCGAGGACCGTGCCGCCATGGCTGCGTGCGTTGGGAAGGGACTCGTTTCCACCGACCGTGGAGATCGACGGCCATCCGTATTCCTATGTACGCGGATTCAAGCACGACTTCTTTGCTGCCACCGGGCTCTACGGGGGCCCCGACGGACAGATCGTGCTGAAGATTGGGCGACGCGTGTCTCTTTTCGGGATACCCATGGCTTGGACCGGCCGGTTTCTCGCCCGGCGCGAGGCGGCCGCGTTTCGTCTTCTGGCGGACCTGGAGGCCGTACCGCGGTTCGTGGGCATGTGGGGCGGGGGGGGCGCCATGGCCCACGAGTTCGTGCCCGGGCACGTTCTGCGCAAGGGAGAGCGGGTGCCGGATGACTTCTTCTCCCGGCTTCGCGATGCCATCCGTGTCATGCACGCCCGTGACATGGCGTACGTGGACCTCGAGAAATGTGAGAACGTGCTCGTTGGGGACGACGGCCGGCCATACCTTTTCGATTTCCAGATTGCGTTTCGCCTGCCGCCTTGGGCACGCCGGCTCCCGCCGGCTCGCTGGCTGTTGCGGCGCTTCCAGCAGGGCGACCTATACCACCTGACCAAGCTCCAGCGGCGAACCCGGCCGGACCAGCTGAGTCCGGAGGTTCTGGCCGCCTCTTACCGCCGGCCCTTCTACATCCACGTGCATCGCTGGCTGACGAATCCGTTTCAGGCCATGCGCCGTCACGTACTGCGCCGGCTGGATCCGGTCCGAGCGTCGGGAGCACGCGTGGAGCGGGGCCGGATTGACGAGTAGCAGAGGCGGCCGGAGGCCGGAAGGGGGCCGCCCCCGGAGCGGTCGGGCTGCGCCCAGGTCGGTCTCAGGCGCGGACAAAACACGTTCCGGCTCGCCCGTGGATGGCGTCCACCATCGTGGTGTACGACGTAATCACGGTCTTGACGTTGGGCCGGGGCGACTGGGTGAGGAACTGGATGGCCGCCTCCACCTTCGGCCCCATGGAGCCTGTGGGACACTCACCCGTCTCCAGACGTGTGCGCGACTGTTCCACCGTGAGCCGCGGAATGGTCCGCTGTTCGGGGGTGCCGAACTTCTCGTAGACGCAATCCTGATCGGTGACGATGACCAGTCGATCCGCTCCCACACCGACGGCCAGCAGGGCAGCCGCCAGATCCTTGTCAATCACTGCCTCAAGGCCTTCGTAGCCCCAGCCGTCGCGCCAGATGATGGGAATGCCTCCTCCCCCGCAGGCGACCAGAATCTCGCCCTTGTCAAACAGGTCTTTGATGGGCTGAAGGGGCTTGATGGCGATGGGGCGCGGCGACGGCACGACGCGCCGGAAACCCTTGCCAGGCACGTCGATCATCCTCCAGCCGTCTTGCTCGATATGTCGGCGCGCGACGTCGGGCGAGTAGAAAGCGCCAATCGGCTTGGTGGGGTTCGTGAAGGCCGGGTCGTTCGGATCGACCTGCACCGTGGTGACCAGGGCGATGGCGTAGCGATCGATTCGGCGGCGGATCAGCTCATTCGTCATGCACTGGCAGATCATGTAACCCATGCCTGCCTGCGAATCCGCCACGCAGAGGCCCAGGTCAATGGGATGGACTTCGTGCTGCGACAGCTCGACCCTCCGGAGAATACTGCCCACCTGTGGTCCGTTTCCGTGGGTGATGAGCAGCCGGTGTCCCTCTTCCAGCAGATCGCACAGCGGGATGGATGTTTCTCGCGTACGTGCGAACTGCTCCGCCACGCTGCCGGGCTTGGTCGGGTCGGACAGGGCGTTGCCCCCGAGGGCCACGACGATTCGCAGGCGTTCATTCATAGCCGGTTCACTCCGCCGCAGCCTGTCGTCTGGGAACGCTCCCGGGTGGCGCGGCCGGGCAGCCCATGCCTCCAGTGTCGGTGGGTCGGCTCAGCCCACGTCGACAAAACATGCAGCATATCCGAACGACCGGACGCTCCTCAAGTGCGGGTCAACCCTTATGCGGGCCCGCAATACGGAACCAGTACAATCTGGCGAGGTGGCGAAGATAGCGAAGCTGTTCGCGGGCGGTCAGTTTGCTGGTTCCGGCCGCCCGGTCGGCAAAGGAGATGGGGACCTCCAGGCAGCGGTGGCTGCGGGTCTTCACGATCAGTTCCAGGGCGATCTTGTACCCGACGGGATTCAGCGAGGCCGCCCGATCCAGGCGGGCACGGGCCAGGCAGAAGAAGCCGGACATCGGGTCCCGGACCGACGTGAGGGGACGGGCCAGCCAGGTGGCGATGCGGCTGTTCAGGTGGCGAAAAAGCGACCAGTCCTGATCGATGTGCCCTCCGGAGACGTAGCGGGACCCCAGGACGAAGTCCGCTCGGCCTTCGCGGATGGGGGCAACCAGGTCGGGGATGGCTTCCGGCGGGTGGGAGAGGTCGGCGTCCATCACCACGAGGAAGGGACCTCGGGCCTCCTCAAAGCCGCGAAGGACGGCGGAGCTGAGCCCGCGCTCGTTCGTCCGGACGATAATGCGTACCGGAAACATCGCCGCGAGATCGGCCACGATCTCAGTACTGCCGTCCGCTGAATTGTCGTCCACGATGATGAGTTCCGCCTCCAGATTGGCGGCCCGCGTGGCGGCGAAGACGCGTTCCGTGAGGCGCCGCAGGTTCGGGGCCTCGCAATACGCGGGGACGACGATGGAAACGTCCGGAGACTCGGGAAGCATCCGGGGATCATATCGCGGGTACAAGCACAGGCAAGTGCTGCTGGGGCATGTAATTGACACGCCGGGGCGTCGCCATTACAAGGTCGCGGCAGGGTTGACGTGTTGCGCGAGGCGGGTTCCCCGTAACCACCATGCTGGGCCTGATCGCACGCTGCGGCGGAAAAGCTGTTGCTTCATTTGCCTCCTTCGGGCGGTTCTGGTGTTTCACCGGAACCATGCTCGAACGGTCGCTCGTGGCGCTGCCCCGCCATCGCACCTGGCAGCGGGTCATGCCTCAGTTCTACGAGGTCGGGAACCGGACGCTGCCCGTGGTGCTGATCACGGGGGTCTTCGTGGGGCTGGTGCTGGCCGTCCAGGCGTACGACCAGTTGGCCGCAGCCGGCTTTCAGGAGCAGATGGGCATGCTCCTGAACCTGACCCTGGTGAAGGAACTGGGGCCGGTTCTGGCGGGGGTGATGCTGGCCGGTCGGGTGGGCGGGGCCCTGACCGCCGAACTGGGCACGATGAACGTCACCGAACAACTGGATGCGTACCGGGTCATGGGCGCGGATCCGGTCCGGCACCTGGTGGTTCCGCGGTTCCTGGCCTGCCTGCTGTTGACCCCGCTGCTGACGTTCTTCTGCGACCTGGCGGGTTCCCTGGCGGGCTGGTTCATTGCCGTCGTGGTCAAGGATGTTCCCTCGGGGCCGTACTGGTACTGGACGGCCGAGGCCATTGAGAAATGGGACGTGGGGGTGGGCCTGCTCAAGAGTCTGCTCTTCGGGGGCAGCATTGGAACCATCGCCTGTTACAAGGGATTCTACTGCAAGCCCGGTGCGGAGGGCGTCGGGAAGGCCTGCACCGATTCGTTTGTCGCCAATTTCATTGTGATTCTCGTGATTGACTTCTTTGTGGCGACCTTTGCGCAGGGTGTGTACAAGGGCCTGTATGGCTTCCGGGCGTTGATCTGACGTGCGTCTGCCATGAGTTCCACCATGTCGAGGGGTTCTGGAGGGGCCGCCGACGGCGAGCCCGTAATCGCGTTCGCGAACGTGCACAAGGCGTTCGGCGCCCAGCGCGTGCTGCGCGGCGTGGACCTGACGCTGCGGGCCGGTGAAACCACGGTGGTGATCGGCGAGTCCGGTGCGGGCAAGAGCGTGATTCTCAAGCACATGGTGGGGCTCCTGCGGCCGGACCACGGCGAAGTGCGATTCCGGGGAGAGCGGGTCGACCGGATGAACATCCGGCAACTTGACCGGCTGCGACAGCGGTTCGGCTTTCTGTTCCAGCTGGGGGCCCTGTTTGACTCGCTGACCGTTGCGGAGAACATTGCCTTCCCCGTGGCCGAGCACACGCGCCGCGCCCCGGCGGAAGTGTCACGGATCGTGTCCGAGAAGCTGCGGATGGTGGGGCTGGATGGAATCCAGGGCAAACGCCCCGCGGAGTTGTCTGGCGGGCAGAAGAAACGGGTGGCACTCGCCCGCGCGATCGCCATGGACCCGGAGGTGGTGCTTTATGACGAGCCCACGACGGGGCTCGATCCCGTGCGGGCGGACGTGATCAATGAGCTGATTCTCAAGCTGAAACGGGAACTGGGCGTAACGGGCGTTGTCGTGACGCACGATATGGCCAGCGCACGCAAGGTGGGGGACCGCGTCATCATGCTGCACGACGGACGGTTCATCTTCGACGGCACGCCGGACGATCTGGCGACCTCGCGGGATGAGCGGGTCCGGCGGTTCGTGGAAGGGCGGGCGTCTGCGGAGGACCTGCGCAGCCTGCGAAACGGAGTCTGATGATGAGCGAGTTCAGGCGGAATCTGCTGGTTGGGTTCTTTATGCTGGCGGGCCTGGGCACCGCCGCCACGTTGATGGTTCTGTTCGGCGAGCACCC
>CAZBFW010000034.1:0-14070 GCA_964491135.1 uncultured Phycisphaeraceae bacterium
GTGCGGCTGGAGTTTGAGGTGACGGAGGACCTGGGTGACGAAGAGTTCGAAGTGCGGTTGACCCTGCCGGGACGAATCGTTGCGCACAACGCGGACTCGGCACCGGAGACGGCGACGCTCGCCACGGACGCTGATGACATTCGGGACGCGGGATTCGAAGAACTGGCGGAACGGGTGCGCGGATTCGCGGAGCAGATGCGGGGTGCGGACAAAGAACCTGCGTACGAAAGGGTCTCCTGGATTTTCAAGGGCAAGGCGGTGTACGATCGTAACGTCGTTCTGCTGGCGACATCGTTCGTGCCGAGGTGAGAATGGCAAATGGCAAATGGCGAATGTCAAATGGCAAATGGCCAATGTCAAATGAGAAGCGCCGTCGGTCCGCGGTGAAGACGGTGTCGGAAGGTCGCGCGGGGAACTGAGTATGGACGCGGCGATGCGGGCGGACATCTACCGGTGGGCGTACCGGCTGCTGCAGAACCATCATGACGCGCTGGACGCCACGCAGGACGTGCTGCTGAAGTGGCTGCGCCGCCCGGATGACCACGTGGAGAACCGCCGGGCGTGGCTGCGGAGCACGACCATCCATCACTGCATCGACCTGCTGCGCCGCCGGCGCCCTCGTGCCGCTGAAGCGATCGAGAGCCCATCCGCAGAAGGCCCGGACACGCTTGCCCGGCGCGAGCTCCACGACCGGGTTGCGGCGGCGCTGGAGACGCTCAGCCCGCGGCAACGTGAGGTGCTCGTGGCCAAGGTGTATGACCGGGACACGTTCGCGGCCATCGCCGCCGCCCTGGGCATCTCCGAGAGTGCGGCCAAAACGCACTACGTGCGGGCGCTGGACGGCCTCCGGAACGCTCTGAAGGACTGGAACGAGGAGTGATCCCATGGACTGCCACGAATTCGAGAGCCGAATAGCGGACTACCTGGGCGAGGAACTGCCCGGCGACGACCGCGCGGCGTGCGATGCCCACCTGGCCTCGTGCTCCACGTGCCGTGCACGCGCACGCGACTGCCAGACCGTCATTCGGACGCTGCGGCGGCTGGAGACCGTATCGACCGAGCTGGCGACCCGGCAGACCGCTTCGCTCATGGTCGTACGCCGTCCGCCGGCCTGGCGCCGGATCGGCGTTGGCATGTTGAAGGCCGCGGCGGTCCTGGCGATCGGCGTCATGATCGGTCGGCAGTCCCACGTTCCGGAACCGTCGCAGAAGACGGACCCAACCGCTCTGGGCGCTGCGCCCGCGGCGGACATACACCCGGACTGGATTGAGCTGGGCCGACAGGTGTCTTCGGGTGGCTCCTCCTTTGCCCAGCAGCTTGCGATGCTGGCACGGACCGTACCGCGGTGAGCCGGCCGCGGGCGCGATGCGAATCCGAACAACCCACCCTCGGGTGCAGCGCCGACGTCACGCGTTGCCGAGCACCTGGACCATCAGCACACGCTCGCGCGGCTGCGTATCGAAATCCAGCAGCACGATCTGCTGCCACGTGCCCAGGGTCAGCCGGCCGTCGACCAGCGGTACGGTGAGGCTCGGCCCCAGCAGTGACGCCCGCACGTGCGAATGCCCGTTGTCGTCGTGCCAGGTGGCCTCGTGCGCGTAGCGGCCGTCGGCGGGCGCCAGCTTCTCGAACATCGCCTCCAAATCGTGTTCAGCGAGGCCGGGCTCAAACTCCGTCGTCGTCAGCCCGGCCGTGGAGCCGACGACAAAGGCCGTCACCAACCCGTCTCGAATCGACCCGGTTCGCAGGCTCTCCGTGACCAGATCAGTAACGTTCACCACGTGGTTGTTGCCGTGCGTCGATACTCGAAGCCGGTGCGTCTCGACGTCCATGCCCCGGAGTGTACCGCCCGGAACGCCCGTTTGCACGGCGTGGCCTGTCCGCTCGCGCCGCACCGGCTACGCCAGGGCCGGCAGTCCGTCCAGCGGCTCGATGCGCCGGCGAAGGTCACCGTCGCGATCGAGGTGCTCCGCGAACACGTCCAGATCGGCCTGCACCACCGAGCCGTCGACACGCTTGTCCCTCAGGTGGCTCCACGCGGCGTACGGCAGCATCACGCCGAAGCTGTAGAGTGGGTCGCTCTCGGGCGTGTCGTCGCCGTCGGCGGTCTCCGCGTGGTAATTCTCGTGCAGATGACCCTCATGGATCCACTCATCACGCATGGTTTCCAGGCAGCCCCGGGCCACCTCCGCCGCATCCTCGTGGCGGTTCGCCTCACGCAGGGCATCGTGCACCAGCAGGACCTGCGCAGGCCAGATGCGGCCGCGCACGTAGTACTGCTCGGGATACGCCGGGTCGTTCCGCGGGGACACGGGCAAAGCATACCTCCCGCCGAACCGCTGCGGGTTCCTCAGGTGGTCGCGCACGGCCCGTTCCACGTGGCCGGCGTCCGCCGTGGGGAGGAACATCGGGTAGAAGCACGTGGATGAGGCCCGATGGTTCCACGCGCCGTTCCAGTCACGGCTCAGCCAGAGCCCTTCCTGGGTGTTCCAAAGCGCCTGTTCGATGAGACACCCGACCTTCTCGGCGTAGGCACGGTATCGGGCGGCCTCGTCCTTGCGATCGAGCACCCCGGCCATTCGGCTCAGGCACAGGGCGTCCAACGCGTGCAGAGCGTTGAGGCCGATGTCGCTCTGCTCCTGCGTATTGGTGGCGGAGTTGAATCGCACGTCGTCCCACATGGGGTGGTTGTCCATGCCGGTTTCGTAGCGGCTGGCCCAGTACGAGTGCGTCTGCCATTGCGGATGGGCCGGCTCGGTCGGATTGCTGCCCCACTCCAGCAGGCCGTCGCCGTTGCCGTCGCGGTTGCGACGCCACCACGCATGGTACCGGCACAGCCGGTCGTAGTAGTTCTCAACAAACGTCCGGTCCCCCGACCGCAAATACGCCTTCCACAGCCCGTAGCTGGCGACGGGCGGCATTCCGCGGTCCGCCGTGATGCCCAGCGGGCTGGCGATGCCGGGGATCAGGCCTTCCGGCGTCTGCACCGCCAGTTGAGGGCCGACAATCTGATGAGCCAGCGCCGTGTCATAATCGGCCGCCGCCGGGATGAGCAGAAACGTGTCCCAGTTGAACAGTACCCATTCGCCGTAGTTCCCGTGGACGCACCAGTCACGGCTGCACACCTGGATCGGCTCCCGTCGATCCGCGGCCCAGATCATGTTCCAGCCGATTCCGTAGACCACGCCCGCGTACGCCCACCAAAGCTCCGGCGGGACGTACGAAAACTGCTGCAGGTAATGGTGCCGAGCCAGCGTCACTCGCTCGGCAATCTCGCGCTCCGACGATGTCATGGGGCTGCCTTCGTGGGCGGGCCGGCGCGCCCCTTCCGTTCGCTGCTCAAGCCGATGGCCGGCTTCGGCGGCCGGCTCGATGACCGCCACGAACGGCCGGGCCAGCGGGGCCGTGATGGTGGAGCCCGATCGATGCGCCACCGGGGAAGGCGAGGTCACCCTCCATGCCCGGCCGGCCAGGCGGGCGACCACCTCCTCCTCCCGGGTCACGATCTGCCCTCGGGTGTCGCGGACGTACAGCGTCTCCATGCGGATCTGCACGTTTCCTGCCAGTTCGGGATCGAGACAACGGACGAGTACGTATGTCTGGGGCCCGTCGGCGGCGGCCTCGAACGACCATCGAACGTCGCCGAAGCGCAGCGTGACCTGCGCGTATCGGCCGGCGTAGTCGTTGGGCCCAAGCCGCTCCAGGGCGGGCCAGCGGAACTCCGACTGATACTGCCGCGTCTGCGTGTCGTACAGCGCGATGCGGACAAGCAGGTCGTCCGGACCATTCAAAACGCCGGCCAACGTCGTTCTCTCCCAGCATCGCCAGGGGTTTAACTCGTTCCAGGACATGCGATTACCCTCTTCAATTCTCCACATTACGAATTCTGTTCAGGCCCGAAGACGGCGAATGCTAGGAACGCCGGCCGGCGAAGGCAAGCGGCCGGCAGGGAATCAACGACCGGCAGCTTGCGGAACCGGACGCCGGTTCATTCCTTCTGTCGCACTCCGGGGCGCTGGCGGCACAATCGCGGCTCGGCAGGCTCCTGCATATAATGGCCCTGGCTAGGGTTACGCGGTGGACCGGAGACTTCGATGATCGTCCATAACCCTCCTCTTCGGCTGCTCTTCTGGGAAACGACGGCCGGGTGCAACCTGGAGTGCATCCACTGTCGCCGCCTGGACGTCTCCCATGAACTGATGAAGTCGGACATGAGCACCGAGCAGGCCCGCCGCATGATCGACGACCTGGCGAGCTTCTCTCGTTGCATCCTGGTCTTTTCCGGCGGCGAGCCGCTCATGCGGCCGGACGTGTTCGACCTGGCCGCCCACGCCCGCGAAAAGGGACTTCTGATCGCCCTGGCCAGCAACGGGACGCTGATCGACGAGACGATGGCCAGGCGCATCGCGGATACCGGCTTCCACCGGGTGAGCATCTCGCTGGACGGTGCGGACGCAGCCACGCACGACGGTTTCCGCAAGCTGCCGGGTTCGTTCGATCGGGCCGTTCGCGGCCTGAAGCTCCTGAGGCAGGCCGGCGTCAGCACGCAGGTGAACTGCACGATCGCCAGGCACAACGCGAACCAGCTCGAAGCGGTCCTGAAGCTGGCGGAGTCCGTGGACGCGTCGGCCATGCATTACTTCCTGCTGGTTCCGGTGGGCTGCGGCGAACAGATTGCCGAGGACCAGATGCTGGACGCTGCGGAAGTGGAGCGGCGACTGCTGGAGGTCTACGAGCTTGAGCAGGCAACGACGTTGCAGGTGAAGGCGACGTGCGCCCCGCACTACTACCGCATCATCCGCCAGGAGGCCAAGGCCCGGGGCACGCCCATGCCCAGGCATCACGGTCATCCGCACGCGCATGCCGGCAGGGGGGATGCGGGTCAGGCACAGTCCGCAATGGGCGCGGTCACCAAGGGCTGCCTGGCGGGCACGGCCGTCTGCTTTGTCTCGCATGAAGGCGACGTGTTTCCCTGCGGCTACCTGCCCATCTCCGCCGGCAACGTGACCCGCCGGAGCCTGGCGGACATCTGGGCAAACAGCGACGTCTTCGCGAAGCTACGCGATCCGGACCTGCTTGAAGGCAAGTGCGGGTGCTGCGAGTATCGCAACGTGTGCAGCGGCTGCCGGGCCCGCGCCTTCTACGAGCACGGCAATTACCTCGCCGAAGAGCCCTATTGCAGTTTCGTCCCCCGGCCCAACCGCGGCAAAGCTCCGTAGACACCGCCCGCAGGCTTTGCCGCGCTTGCAACACGGGAACCGGCACGCACCGGCCGATCCGCCCCACGTGCGAACGTTGCCTTACCCGGAACGTCCGGTCGACCGGCACAGCGCGGTCCACCGCTCGAAGAAATCCGGGAATGTCTTGGCGGTGCAGCCCGGGTCGTTGATGACGATTCCCTCTGCCCTCAGCCCGGCCAACGCGAAACTCATGGCCATGCGATGATCATCGTACGTGTTCACGTTCGCCGGCCGCACCGCCTGCGGCGGCCGGATGCTGAGCCCGTCCGGCCGCTCCTCCACGGAGGCGCCCAACGCTCGCAGCTCGTGAGCCAGGGCGGCCAGCCGGTCGGTTTCCTTCACACGCAGGTTTTCCACGTTGTGGACATGGGTCGGGCCGTCGGCAAACAATGCCACGACGGCCAGCGTCTGCACCATGTCCGGCATGTCGTTGAGGTCGATGGTGATCCCTCGCAGCCGCGTGCCGGCCGGCGGGCCGCAGACGGTGAGGCGAGCCGGCTCGCGATCCGCCCGGCAGCCCATCTGTTCCAGCACGTCCACGAACCGTGCGTCACCCTGCACGCTTCGCGAGCCCAGACCCTCCACGGTGACGCGCCCGCCCGCGATGGCCGGTGCGGCCAGGAAATACGATGCGTTGGACGCATCGGGCTCGATGTCGTACGGCCGGCCCCGATACGGCTGCGGTGCGGGCACGATGAACCGGGCCCCATCCCCGCTGATCTCGTCCACGACGCCGACGCCGAACGCCTCCAGCACGGCCAGGGTCATGCGAATGTACGGCACGCTGACAACTTGGCCGGTCACCTCGATCAGCACGTCGCTTCGCGCCCGGGGAGCGGCCATCAGCAGGGCGCTGATGAGCTGGCTGGACGGCGGTGAATCAAACGCCACGTGTCCGCCGGCCATTCCGCGTCCGTGTACAACCAGCGGGGGGCAGCCTTCACGTTCGAGGTATTCCACCGGTGTGCCCAGCAATTGCAGCACCTCGACGAGCTGGCCGATGGGCCGCTCGCGCATCCGCGGCGTGCCGTCCAGGCGGAAATCGCCGTGCCCGACGGCACACAGGGCCGTGCAGAACCGGATGGTCGTGCCGGAGTTGCCGCAGAACAGGTCGGCCTCCACGTTCGGCAGGTGCCCGGCGCAGCCCTGCACGTTTGCGGAGCAGGCCTGCTCATCCACCGTCACGCCGATGCCGAGCATTCGCAGCGCCTCGATCATATGGCGGGTGTCGTCCGCCCGGAGCACCCCGGTAAGACGCGACGGCCCGTCCGCCAGCGCCGCGACCGTCAGCGCGCGGTTGGTCAGGCTCTTGGACCCCGGCAGACGCACGACGGCGTCCAGCGGTCCGGCCGGCGGATGCAGCTCGATGGATCGCATGGCCGGCACCATATCGCGGTCCTCTGCACTTGAAAAGCCAACCCCGTCCCCCCCTGCCTCCCCCTCTCCAGTCTCCAGCGGGTGTGGGACCGGCTTTCCAGCCGGTCTGATCTTCCTCTCCTTCCCAGTCTCCAGTCTCTTGCTTCCAGTTCTCTAGAGCTTGTGGGATCCCGGTGCGCCGGGACGCGCCGGGATTCCAGCCGGTCTCTATCCTTCCAGTCTCCAGTTTCGAGTCTCCAGTTCTCTAGAGTTTGTGGGACCGGCTCAACTTGTGGGACCGGCTTTCCAGCCGGTCTCTTCGTTCTTGTAGGATCGGCTTCTTCTGTGGGGCCGGGCTCTTCTGTGGGACCGGCTTTCCAGCCGGTCCTTCTTGTAGGACCGGCTTTCTCGCCACGGCGAGTCACCTGCGGAGACCATCGGGACTCCACCCGCGGCCACCGGCCTCGACCCCGCCGGGGTCGGATTCCATCCGAATCGCGATGAATTCTCACATTCACGAACGGATCGTCGAGTCGCCGGGCGTGTGTGCCACTGCTTCTTGAGCAGTGCTTCCCGCACATTCACAGATGGCCCGTCAATCACCCCTGTCGAACCGATCTCGCTCGCCCCCCCTTCATCCGCCGCACGCCACCCCGCCCTTCGCTTGGATGTGAGTGTCAGATGTCCCGTTTGGCCCCGCCCATTCCGCCCCCAACCGGGGGCGGCGGATTGTGGCCGCGGGCGCAGCGCAGCCCGTGGTTCGCCGATCCCCTCCCCAAGAAACCACCTGCCCCGGCAGGGGCAGAGGAACCAATCGCCCGCCCTCGGAGTTGTTCCGGTCGGGTTGCTCTTGCGTCGGCTTCAGCCGACCGGCCAGTGCCCCCATCTTCAGATGGGGGTGGGTGAAACCTTCATCAATCCCCTTCTTCTCCCTCTTCTGCGCGAGCCGGCTTCAGCCGGCTTCTCGGGCGCGTTTCGTGCGTCACATTCGCAGAAAAAAGCCGGCTGAAGCCGGCTCCGAGAGAGAAGAACGGACGAGGGGCCTGCCTTCCCTCGGCTGAAGCCGAGGGCACTGTCCGGCCGGCTGAAGCCGGCCGCGCCTCCCATCCCCGGGCCGTCTGCATCCCAGGAATGCTAGTGACAGGAACTTGGCACCTGCACTCGTAATGGGTGGACGTCCCGAATGGCGCCCTTTGCCTCCCCTGCGACTGCTACTCAAGGGGCGACCACGGGAGACGACGCCAACGATTCTGCCAGAGGAGCCGCGGACTCGCGTCCCGAATATTCCAGGCCGCGACCGACTCACTCCCATGTGTCGCCACACGGGTGCCGTCAGTGACGACGTACCCGGCTGTAGGTGTCGCAGAGAGTCTCCCGAGTAGATGGCCGGAATCGACGTCGACTATTGCAGGGGCACCACCGACCGAAATCGCCAACTGCCGACCCGCATTGACAAACGTGACCGCAGAAGCCGGCGCAAACTCAGGCCCAAACTCATGGATTATCTGTCGTGTTCGCACGTCAAGCACGATGACGCGCCCTGCCGGTGGAGCCGATACGCCGGCTTCTCCCTTCTCATCCACAATGGCCGCGAGTTTATCGTCGGGCGATAACGCGATTGAGTGGCACCTTGAACCCGGAACCGTCAAAACAAAATCCTCCTGCCGCTGGCGGATACCGAAGAAGGCCAACGCGCCTCTTTGGGAATCGAAAAAGACCCACCATCGGCCGGACGGGTGAAGCAGCAGGGGTCCCGTCCCCGGCATGTCGGCAATCTTCCGCCGGCCGGGCACATCCCACACCTCGATCCGCTCGGGATCCCATCGGGCCACAGCAAGCAGTGTCCCGTCGGTGTCGAACGCGACGGCCCGTGTGCTTCCAGGCACCGTCAACTCGCGCGCCCAACTCGCAGTGCGCCACACAATCGTATTATCTCGCCCCCAAGCAGCCAGGAATCGAGAGTCAGGGCTGAATGCCAGTCCCCGGAGCCAGGGTGAATCCGGCACCGCGAAGCACTCTTCGGGCTTCGCGGAATCGGAGACCGCAAACACGTGCAAGGTGTCGCGGTAGTCCGGGCCCTCGCGTGAAAGAGAGGTCGTGACTGCGAGCCAGGTCCCAGTCGAGTCAAATGCCATCCCGGTGACCCGGTGTTCGAGTGCGATCTGATGTAGGAGTCGACCGTCAGCCGGCGCGTACAGCTTGATGTCACCATGGTCAGTGAACGGCTCGGTCCCAGCGTCGCGACCGCCGACCGCCAGAAGCGTTCCATCCGGCGAGAACTGAACTGCGTCAATGGCCCCTCGCCTCGCCCAAAAGCCGGGACCTGAGCAGCCAACCGCCCCCAGGGAAATGAGAACGCACAGAGCATTCCGAATCGGTCGACCCATTTCGGCGTGATCGACCAGAGTCGCGAGAATCCGCGTCGTCAACGCGGACATGAAGTACCTCACCCTGTCCACCAGGATTCGACGGTGAGCCTGACGCTTCTGCGCCGGGCCATCCGCTCTGACTCGGTGTCGCTTCATGAGCACGACCTCCGGTACGTCCTGCGCTTGCCATCGACTCATCGGCCTGCGGTGTCCTGCGCCGACAAAACGACCGTGGGCGGTACTGCGAATAACTGCATCCACTGCAGCCCGTCCACCCGAAGGTACAGGCCGGTCGTCTGAGCAGATTGCTGGTTCGCGTCCGCACTGATCAGCCCGGTCACGCGAGAAAGCTCGACCAACAACGCCAGTAGACCGTGGTCAAGACCGTGGGAACTCAGGAATCGGCCCGATCACAGTGCGTTGTTCCCTTTCGGGGGTCTCTCGGGCGGGAACGGCGCTGGCGGTCGCGAGGTCAACTCACGATTCTTGGGCACCCGACCAGGGCTTGCGATGCCAGGCGTACGCATCCCCGCACGGACCTCCATCATGGGCCACGATCGTCCGGGAGGCGACCACGACACCCGTTTTCGCGCGGTTGGCACAATTTGCCACGTCACCTCTGAGAGTGTTCCCGACAGCCTACGAACTTCATCACGTCCGACCAGGGACCCGTGACGGTGATCGTATTGTCCACGTCGTCGGCAGTGATTGACAGTGTCTTCCGCTCGCACTGGGCCACGACGTTCTCCCAGGCTTTCTTGACCTCCGTCGCTCGGCTCCGCTCCAGCCATATCTTGACAGCCACGCGTGAATCGGGAGAACCCAGAGTTATGTGCGGACTCTTCTCGATCGGTCTGTCTGAGGACGCATCGTGCCTTCCGCCAGGCTTGCCATACCCCGTTGCTGCCGCGTGATCCACGTGTGTCACTGAGACGTCGCTCATACTCCTTGGTGATCGACATACCGATGCAGAATCGTGTGACAACGCGGCTTCCCGCGAAGAAGCAACGCAACCCAGCAAGAACGTCGCTGTCACAAGTGAGATTATGAAGCCCCCGCCTTTGGGCTTTCGCGAATGTCGAGGGCATACATGGGCTATCACGGGGCACTCCTCTTGACTATCGTCAGTCGATTGACGTTGCCTGGTGGATGTTGGCCATCGCCGCTGAACCGCGTCCGGACTCTGGCGTATTCGCGGCGACGCTCGAGGACAGTCAATCCCTCGATGCCGCGCGTTCAGTCCGTGCCGAGTCGTCTTTGCTCCAGCACGTCCACGATTCTCGCTGCGTAGTCTTCAAGCCGGTGCGGATCGAGGATTCGGCCATTCAAGAACACGGCCGGCACCCGCAGCACTTGCCAATTCTGTGCCTCCAGCACATCGCGCACGAGCAACGGCTCCACCAGCTCGCCGGTGGTCATCACGCGGTTTTCGCGGTGTCAACGTTCCGCCGCGCCGCGTGACCCTTGAAAAACGCGAGTTGTTCAACAGCCCCACTGTTCCCAGTATCCCGCGGCCACGCCCTCACAAGCAGGCCATTTATGCTTCGCCACGAAACCTGCACCGAGCCCCCTTCGTTCGCTCGCCGCCGACTTGCGCAGGCACATCCACGCAAAGCACGCTCACCTTCCGTCCGAAGAATCGGCTCTCTGGATGTACGTCTGCCACTGTTCCTGATCGAATCCAAAGTCCTTCTGTGTCGAACTAGCCAACGTGGCCAACGCTCTTATGCGCACTGATGTCTCAGTAAAGTGCGAGCCACCTGGCAGCAAAGGTCCGTAGATCGGGAACGACACGAGAGCGAACCTCGAATCGTCAAGGACCTTGGTAAGCTGCAAGAGGGCCCGAACCCTAAGCGCATCGTTACAGTACAGCAAATGCTGCTTCAAAGACTCAGCAGCGTAGTATCGGGCTCCCGGTTTGTCGCGGCCGAGCTGATCGATGAGGCAAGCCGTAGCTTTCTCGTCGTGCGGGAACTTGCCGAGCTCGTGTACAAACCACGCGTTCGCGCGGTCAGGCTGCTGTTCGATTCGCCCGATGTAGTACTGCGCTCCGCACCCGGTCGGGGCAACGACGATGGCACTGGCGACTACCCAGCCAAGTCTGACTGTCCAGACTCTCCTTGTCATTGTCACATCCGTTCCTTTCCTTCATGGATGGTCGTGTCGCACCCTCGAATCAACAAACGTTGTTGAGTGTTCGTTCATCAGTTATACAACGAGCATTTGCTATTGATATATGCTTCCACATTCATCGCATCTGGCCCTGTGGACGGATCCAGCCACCACCAATCGGTACTTCCGCAGCAGTGGCTGATCTCGTGCGCCACGACCGAGGCATCGCCATCCGGGTTTCCCAAAGCCAGTTGGGTGTTACCGCAGATCGTTATGTGATTTCCTAGTCCGAGGGTGCAGGCGAGTGCGTGTCCGCCGCCGGTTCTGGATGATCGGATGCAACAGTTGTCGCAGTGGATGTGTATCGGATCGCTTCCGTCCGCGGGGTAACAGCGAGCCGCCATGCAATTCAAGGTGCTTCGCAGTTGTGCACTGGCGCCGGGGTCGATGACTGCCTTCCAGGCTGCTGTAGCGATACACAGACAGGCCGTGTTGAGTGCCGCGCCCGCAGGCCCTTTCTGGTTGTCCCGGCACCCCTGGAACGGTGTCAGCCCAAGCGGGTCCAGTTGGGAGCAAGGCGAAGCCTTGTAGGTCAAATAGGGGTTTGTTTCGCCTTCGTACGCGAGCATCGCAACTACAGCATGGCTGGCGAACGCGCCGACAGCGGAACCTCCACAGCCATTGCACTGCGACGTCTGCGATGGGGAATCCAACATGCTGGGGCCGAACCACCCCAGCCCCAGCGGATCCCTCTGCATGAACCGTTTGAGATTGGAGTTGTATTGCCTTGCCCGGTTCTGGTAGCTGGCGATTTCGGCGTCCAGGGGCAGTCCCTGGTGGGCGAAGGGGTTGCCCAGGCGGCTGCGGGGGCTGAATCGTTCGGCTGTCGGTGACATGGTCGCATCCGGAACAGTTAAGCTGTCGAATCAGACGATTGTATTGGCACGGGTGGCGTGGGAAAGCCGGTCCCACAAACAAGACGAGCCTCGCTCGCCCCCCGTTCGCTTCCCCCAACCCAGCAGCGAACACCCAAAGCTTCCCAACTCCGCGCATCTTCCCTATTCCACTTCGTGCCTCCGTGCCTGAGTGCCTTCGTGCCTTGCTTCCTTCCTTCTTTTGACTTCTTGCCCGAGCATCTGCCTTCCACACCCCGACATTTCACCTTTGGGTCAACAAATTTCGGGCAAGACCGGCCACCCAGGCAAACTGCGCAACCCGTTTTCCGCTGCATGAGAGTGCATAATCATGGGGGATCATGCAACGCGGCCCGCAAGCGAACACCCGGTTGCCATTCAACCGCCCCCTTTGCTTCCATGCGCAGTTCGCCCGCCCTTTGCCATTGGACATTGGACATTTGCCATTCGTTCGCAATTCGTAATTCGCGATTCGCAATTGTCTCCGCGAACGCCGGACATGTTCTACCCGCGTCAGTACACCGGTCTGCGCAACTCGCGGTCGAGGTTTTCCAGGTGAGCGGCGAAGATCTCCCGGCCAATCGTCACCAGCACGCGCGTCATCTCCCGCTCCAGGTCGGGCCACTTCGTGAAGAGCTTGGTGGCGGGCTTGTTCACGGCCCACTCCTTTGCCTTCACGTTTTTGAGATGCGACATCCGGTCCGCCAGCCGCGGGTGCATGTCGAGCATCGAGTGCCGCTCCAGGAACATCTCGTTTTCCGCCTTCTGCACGCGTTCCGGCCGGAGGCTGCGCCACCGGCTGCGGTACTCCTGGTAGATGTTGTCAATGTCGCGCTCGTTCTCGAAGTACTCGACATAGAGTCTCCGCAGGCTCACCTCCGGCAGATACCCCGCCAGGTGCGATTTCATCAGGGCGTTCCGGACGTTCTGCGGACCGCAGACCTCGGCCGACCGGCGGTCGGCACGCAGTTCACGGGCGCGCCGGTCGCGCGCGTAGATCAGCGTGAAGACAACGTAGTACACGTAAAGGGCGTAATACAGCAGAAAGCTGACCGGGTCGCGCGATTCGCCGTCCGGCTCGCGGGCGTGCATCGTGATGGACTCCGTCATGGAGTTGAAGAAACGACCCGCCGTGCGCGACAGCCGGGTGTCTCCGCCCGCGCCGTGTGCCAGTTCGTGGCACAGTACGGTGCCCAATTCGGTGATGCTCAGATGCACCACCAGCCCGGCCCCGACGATCAGCACTCGCCGGCGCTGTTTGCCCCTTCCGTTCGGGCCCGGCGCCACCACGTCCGCGATGCACGCGTTGTCCACCGGCGAGACCCGAATCTCGTCCGGGGGCGACGTGTCCAGCCGCCGGGCAAATCCCTCGACGAGCTGAAACAGCGTCGGATGCTCCTGTCGCGAGATTCGGCGCGACAGCGGCAGGTCCGGCCCCTCCCGGAACAACAACGGAAGCAGCCCCAACAGCAGCAGCAGGCACGTGCCCAGAATGCCCAGGTCCAGCAGCAGAATGAGGCCGCCCTTGAGAAGGAACCGCGGATCACCGCTGTGCTGGAGTGCATACCGCGTGACCAGGTAGCCAAGCGTGCATAGCCCGCCGGCCACACCCAGAATCAACGGGACGTACAGCACCATGATCGCCCAGAGGGCCAGGCGATTGAGTTGATGGAGCGTGCGTGCCACACCACCGTCTCCCCGATGGGCCGTGGATACCGGCACGATCTTCGATCTCAGGAGCAGGGCGGTCAAGCACGGGTTTGCGGACCCGGCGGCGGACGCAAAGCCGCTTCCAGCCGGGTATCGGCCGGTCCCGGCGGTCGCCGCTAGCGCCATAACCAGTTATAGACAAACCGGTTACATTTGTCTTTACATATATAGACTTTTCACACAAAGAGATGCTTCACACTTGCTAACCATTTGGCCCCGCGGCTGTCTATCAGGGTGGAGCCCCGGAGTCGGCGGGACGCCGGGGCGGATAAGTGCGGACAGTCAATCAGGAGGCGTAGCCATGAAACGGGTACCAATCATAGCAACGGGAATGATGCTGGCGATGACGGCCGCCTCCGTCGCGGCCGA